>CAISLL010000299.1 GCA_903886165.1 uncultured beta proteobacterium
GCCGCCGCTGCGCCCGCCCATCCCGTCGGCCAGGACGGCCAACAGGCAACCCCTGCCGCCGTGATGACTCAGCAGCGCGACCTGGTCCTGTTGGTAGTCACGGTCACCTTTGTGAATGCCGGTGGCCGCGGTGAGCCGGTAGCCCTTGGTACTCATCCTGCTACCAGAGTTTCCACCAGGGGTCGTTCCTGGACTTGAAGCCTTGTGTCAAATAAGGTGTTTGAGGGTAATTCTTTGCCAATACCCGCTGGGCATCATCGCGCAGATCGTTCATTGCAAGTGCGTCATAGGACTTCACCATGATGAACAGTGCCTCCTCGAGTGCAGGTACTGCTGCATAGTCACGAATGGCCGTTTGCGCGCGGTTGATCGCAGCCAGGTAAGCACCACGCTCGTAGTAATAGCGTGCCACATGTACTTCAGACTGGGCCAGAGAGTTCACGATGTAACCCATGCGGGCAGTCGCGTCGGCGGCATAACGCGAATCAGGAAAGCGGGTGATCAATTCCTTGAAGGATTCGAAGGACTCTTTCGCTGCCTTTTGATCGCGCTCTGCCAGATCTTGTCGCGTGATGGCGGAAAACAAGCCAAGGTCATCATTGAAATTGACAAGACCTTTCAGGTACAGCGCGTAATCAAACGCCGGGCTCGCGGGGTGTAACTTCTTGAATCGATCAAGCGCAGCAATAGCCAGCGCAGGTTCACCCGCCTTGTAATGTGCATACGCCTTGTCAAGTTGCGCTTGCTGTGCCAGGGGTGTGCCAGCCGCGCGGCCTTCCAGTTTTTCAAACAGTGTCACAGCCTTGTCGTAGGCGCCTGAAGAAAGTTCGTCTTTGGCTTCAGCGTAAATCTTGTTGGGGCTCCATCCACCGGTAGGATCGCTGGGAGTTGAAGAGCACGCCCCCAACAACAAGCCGCAGGTCAGCATGCCGGGGTAGACAACAGATAATTTGATGCTTGGCATGTAGGAAAAGCTTTCTTGAAAGATACCCAAATGATTATATCGGCGCCATTGGCGGGTGACGACCCGGATCAGGAAGCCGATGCGCAGCCGGAAGCGGAGGTCAGGCTGCTCAATTTTTCCGTGGAGCAGCATGGTATGCGACTTGACCGCGCCCTGGTTGACCTCGTGCCGGAATTTTCCCGCAGCTACCTGCAGCAGCTGATTGAGCTTGGTTCGGTTGTACTTAATGACAAGATCACCCGGAAAGCGTCACAAAAGGTCAAATTTGGTGATCTGGGCAGCATCGAACTCAGACCAACGCCGCAAAGTCAGGCATTCAAGGCGGAATCCATGGCACTGGACCTGGTTTTTGCGGATGCGCACCTGCTGGTTATCAATAAGCCGGCAGGCCTGGTGGTCCATCCCGCGCCTGGCAACTGGAGCGGTACCTTGATGAATGGGCTGCTCGGATATGACGCGCAGGCATTTGGCTTGCCACGCGCGGGCATTGTGCATCGGCTGGACAAGGACACCAGCGGTTTGATGGTGGTGGCAAGGTCAAGGTCCGTGATGGATGCGCTGGTTCGGGCCATTGCAGCACGTGAGGTCAAGCGGCAATACCTCGCACTCGCGCATGGCACTTGGCGTGGTGCAACCGATCGCGCGGTGGAAACGCCGATTGGCCGGGACTCAGCCAATCGGCTTCGCATGGCGGTGGTTGATCTTGCGGTGCATGGCGGCAAGGCGGCGCGCACTGATGTGGCATTGCTGGCCAATGCCGCACAGGGATGCCTGGTGAAATGCACCTTGCATACCGGGCGAACCCATCAAATCAGGGTTCACATGGCGTCGATTGCCCATCCGCTGGTCGCCGATTTGACCTATGGGGGTGTTGAAGGTGCCGGTATGCAGCGACAGGCCCTGCATGCGTTCCGGCTTGCATTTCTCCATCCGGTGACTGGTCTGGCGCTTGAGTTTCACGCCCCGTTGCCAGAAGATTTTTCACAGGCCCTGCTGAGTTGGGGTGTCCAGTACAATATGGACCATACATAGTCGGAACTGCGACGAGTTTCGCGCCACGCTGCTGACATCCCCTCGGCCTACAAGCGTCACCCACAGCTTTAATTGCCCCGCACCGGACGGTGTTTTTTTACAGGTAACCCATGAACACGCTGGATGCCAAGCGCGTCCTTGAGACCGCCCTGATGTGCACACAACAGCCCCTGGCGATGCGCGACATGCGGGTTTTGCTGGGCGATGAAGTCACAACGGACACGATTCGACGCCTGCTGGCAGATTTACAGCGAGAATGGTCTCTCAAGGGCGTCGAACTGGTCACCTTGTCAAATGGTTGGCGTTTTCAGAGCCGACCGGAAATGCGTGCCTATCTGGACCGTTTGCATCCTGAAAAGCCGCCGCGTTATGCGCGGGCCACACTGGAAACCCTCGCCATCATTGCTTATCGGCAACCTGTAACCCGGGGCGACATTGAAGATATCAGGGGCGTCACCGTGAATTCCCTGACACTCAAGCAGTTGGAAGACCGGGGCTGGGTGGAGGTGATTGGACATCGTGACACTGTGGGAAGGCCAGCACTGTTTGCGACAACGCGGCATTTTCTGGATGATTTGGGCCTTCAGTCCCTGGATCAACTGCCGCTCCTGGAGTCGCCGACCGCTTCCGCAGACGTATTTGCTGAGATGACCGAAGGTGTCGCTATGAGTGCTGTTGCAGGCGATATCAGTCGCACCGATGTTGATATTGGTCAGTCGGGAACAGCCGAATTGAATTGGACTGAGGACATTTTTGTGAACATTGACAACCAACAAGCGTCCCGATTGAGGGAACAACCATGATGACACCTTCTGAAGAACCATTGGCAATGCCCCAAACCAGCGTGCCGACATCTGAGATCATCCGCTTCGAGGACGTTGTTTCTGGGAATTTTGATGCAGAGGAGTCCAAGGAGGGGGCTCCCCTTAAACGGGTGCTGCTTCCACAACCGGAGTCTCCCAAATTGCACAAGGTGCTGGCACAGGCTGGCATGGGCTCCAGACTCGAGATGGAGCAACTCATCATGGAAGGGCGCATCACGGTCAACAACGAACCTGCGCACATCGGGCAGAGGGTGCAGTTCGGTGACCATGTGAAGGTCAACGGCAAACCGATTCGCTTCCGTATCGAGCCGCCACCGGCGCGGGTGATTGCCTACCACAAGCCTGCCGGCGAAGTGGTGACACACGATGACCCACAAAACAGGCCCACTGTGTTTCGCAAACTGCCCAAGCTGTTTCAAGGCAAATGGCAGTCGGTCGGGCGCCTGGACTTGAATACTGAAGGTTTGTTGCTGTTTACCAGTTCTGGGGAACTGGCGAACAATTTGATGCACCCCCGGTTTGGTCTGGAACGGGAGTACGCCGTGCGTGTTCTCGGAGGACTCAGTCCGGAAGAAAAGCAGAGGCTTCTTTCTGGCGTGCAACTTGGGGATGGTATGGCTCAATTTGGCGCGGTTGAAGCCGGAGGCGGTGAGGGTTCAAACTGCTGGTACCGGGTCACAATCTCTGAGGGGCGCAATCGTGAAGTGAGACGCATGTTCGAGGCCGTGGGGCATGCGGTGAGCCGCCTGATTCGTATCCGTTATGGCGCCATGGTGTTGCCGCGCGGCTTGAAGCGTGGCGCATGGATGGAGCTCGATGCTGACGACATTGGTTTGCTGACGCGCGCGGCCCATGCCAGGCCTGCAGTTGGTGCCCAGCAGGAAGCGGGTGGCGCTGCCTCGCCAGGCAATACCGAACGCCGGCCAATTGGGCCTGGTGCAGCCCCGCGCGGAAACAGGTCGGGTGGGCGGGGCTCCGCGGTTCGCTCGGGCAATGCTGCCAGCATTCCTGATCCCTTGGGGTCAGGACGGAAGCGTTCGGGGGGGCGTGCGGCGCAACCGTCGCAAGGGCAACCCGACCCCATGAAAACAGCGTTTGGGTACATTGGTGCCGACAGCTTCTCGCGTCAGCGTCAGGAGGCGGGAAAGAAACGCGGTGGTGGGTCAGGTTCAAAGGGTGGACGCCCAATGACCGGGCGAAGTCGCTGAAAAATGAGCTTTGATGCCCTGATCCGGCTGGGACTTCCAGCGTCGGCGTGCAGTCCGAGTACACCAGTTCAGGTTAAGATCCAAGGCTTTGACAAATTTGTCAAATTTACATTTACTGCATAGGAAAACACATGACTATTGAACGCACCCTTTCCATTATCAAGCCCGACGCGGTCGCAAAAAACGTCATTGGACAGATTTACGCTCGTTTTGAAGCGGCGGGTCTGAAAGTCGTCGCCGCCAGAATGGCGCACCTGTCGCGTGGCGAGGCTGAAGCTTTCTACGCTGTGCACAAGGCACGTCCGTTTTTCAAGGATCTGGTTGATTTCATGATTTCTGGCCCGGTGATGATTCAGGCACTTGAAGGTGAAAGCGCAATATCAAAAAATCGTGACCTGATGGGCGCCACTGATCCAAAGAAGGCGGCAGCGGGCACCATTCGCGCTGACTTCGCCGACAGCATCGATGCCAATGCGGTGCACGGCTCTGACGCTCCGGAAACAGCTGCCGTGGAAATTGCGTTTTTCTTCGCCGGCATGAACGTTTACTCCCGCTAAATCCAGGCATGACGGTCAACCTGCTCGATCTCGATCTCGAGGGCTTGGCCGTTTTTTGTCAGCGGCTTGGTGAGAAGCGCTTTCGCGCGGTGCAGTTGTTTCGCTGGATTCACCAAAAAGGTGCCAGCCAGTTCGAGGACATGAGCGACCTCGCCAAATCGCTTCGCGAAAAGCTTAAAGGCGAAGCCTGTGTCACATCCATGCCCGTGGTGTCCCAGCACATCTCGGCGGATGGCACCATCAAATGGCTCTTTGATGTGGGCGGCGGCAATGCTGTGGAAACCGTATTTATCCCCGAGGAAGATCGTGGCACCTTGTGCGTGTCGTCACAAGTTGGGTGTGCGGTGGGTTGCCGGTTTTGCTCGACCGGACACCAGGGCTTCAGCCGTAACCTTACATCCGGGGAAATCATTGCCCAGCTTTGGTTCGCTGAGCATTTTTTGCGCAAACACCTGCAATGTGATCAGCGTGTGATCTCCAACGTGGTGATGATGGGTATGGGTGAGCCCCTGCAAAATTACAATGCGTTGATCCCTGCTTTGAAGGTGATGCTGGATGACCATGGGTATGGTTTGTCGAGGCGCAGGGTCACGGTTTCAACTTCAGGCATTGTTCCCATGATGGATCGATTGGCGCGAGATGCTCCGGTTGCGCTGGCGGTGTCCTTGCATGCACCGAACGATACGTTGCGAGATCAATTGGTGCCCTTGAATTTGAAGTACCCTTTGGCGCAACTGGTTGCCGCATGCCATCGCTACCTGGCTTACGCACCGCGCGATTTCATCACCTTTGAATATTGCATGTTGGACGGCGTGAACGACTCTGACGCGTGTGCAATCCAGTTGGCTCAGCGGGTCAAGGCGCATCCTGGTGCCTGGTGCAAGTTCAATTTGATCCCGTTTAATCCGTTTCCATCATCTGGTTTGTTGTGTTCCAAGCCCGATAGGGTGCAGGCATTTGCCCGAATTTTAAATGAGGCAGGCATCATCACGACCATTCGCAAGACGCGGGGTGATGATATTGATGCGGCATGTGGTCAACTTGCGGGCGATGTGAAAGACCGTACCCGAGCGGCCGAGCGAATGGCGCGACAACGAACTTTTTCCATACACCCAATTCCAGTGCCGGTGGGCTCAACTGAGAAGGTCTGACAGATGAATGCCATGCGAGGTCAATTTTCATGGGTCCAGGCCAAATGTGGGTTGCTTGTATTGGCAGCCGGCATCAGTATTGTGATGTCAGGTTGTGCCACGTCTTCAGACCCAGCCCGTCCCGGGGCAAGTCGCACTGAAATTGTGACTGAATCTGATGAGTCCAGTGAGCGCAAGCGTGCGCGCATTCGGGTTGAGCTGGCGTTGGGTTACTTTGAACAGGGTAAGACCAATATCGCGCTTGACGAGATCAAGCAAGCCATTGCAGCGGACCCCACCTTTTCTGATGCCTACAGTCTGCGGGGTCTGGCTTATATGCGGCTCAATGATTTTGGTTTTGCCGAAGACAGCTTTAACAAGGCCCTTTCGTTCAAACCCAATGATGCCAATGTATTGCATAACCTGGGTTGGCTGAAATGCCAGCAGGCGCTGTACCCACAGGCAATCAAGTATTTCTCACAGGCGCTTGCTGATCCCCTTTACGGTGAACGCGCCAAGACCTGGATGGCCAAGGGACTTTGCCAGGCGCGCGCAGGTATGGATTCGGAAGCAGAGGCCAGTCTTCTCAAATCCTATGAATACGATGCTGGAAATCCCGTAACTGGCTTCAATCTTGGCAGTCTGCTCTACAAAAGGGAAGATTTTGTGCGAGCCCAGTTCTACATTCGCCGCTTGAACAACAGCGAGCTGGCCAATGCTGAATCGCTGTGGCTCGGCATGAAGGTCGAAAAGCGGGTTGGCAATGTGGACGCCTTGATGCAACTTGCCACACAACTGGAAAAAAGATTTCCGCAATCCAGGGAAGCAGCTTCTTACCGACGTGGTGCATTCAATGAATGAACCAGGCCTGCCATCTCGTGAAGCCATGATTGAAAGTGGCCCCTCGGCCCTGCAGATTGGTGCAGGGAGTTTGCTGCGAGCAGCCCGCGAAGCTCAGGGTCTTCATATCGCCATGTTGGCGGTGTCGCTGAAAGTGCCCGTCAAGAAGCTTGAAGCCCTTGAGTCAGATCGTTATGACCTGTTGCCCGACACCGTGTTCGTGCGTGCTCTGGCGTCCAGCGTCTGTCGCGCTTTGAAAATCGATGCAGGACCTGTGTTGGCTGCGTTGCCGCGCTCTGAGGTTCCCAAGATCAGAACAGACGGGTCCGGCCTGAATGCAACATTCAATGACCCTGTCTCCAACGCAGGCAGCACCCTGCAATCGCAACTGAGCAAGCCGCTGGGCATTGTTGTTCTGCTGTTGTTGGCGGGTATCTTTGTGATCGCTTTTTTTCCTTCAAAACCGAAGGACGATCCGGCCGCCTTCAGTCCTGCTGACCAGTCACCGGTGATCATTCCTGGGCCAACTGGCGCCAGTGACCCTGAAAATCGGAGCGCACAGGTTCCGCAGACACCATCCTCGGTAGTGGCTTTGACGCTGTCTGAATCAATCAATGCCACCGGTTCTGCCGATTCCGCCAGCCTTGCACAGGCACCGGGGTCAAGTTCTTCTGCAGTGGCCATGTCGGCGACCGCGCCTGCGGCGATGGGCAGCGAGGGCATTCTGGCCTTGCTGGCGCATGGGTCGTCCTGGGTTGAGGTGTTGGATGCACAAGGCGTGGTGCAACTGCGAAGAACCTTGGTGAAGGATGAAATTGTGACTGTTTCAGGCGTGTTACCTTTGACGGTGGTTGTTGGCCGCGCAGACGCCGTGGCAGTGCAAATACGTGGACAGGCGTTTGATGCGGTTGCCATCGCGAAAAGCAATGTGGCTCGTTTTGAGGTGAAGTAATGGATATGTCGATGCCTGTGGCTTCCTCCAGTCCCTTGACCAGCCGGTCCCGTCAGGCAAGCGTCGTGTGGGGTCGTCGCAAAGTAACCATCGGGGGCGGGGCACCGGTGCGGGTGCAATCCATGACAAACACCGACACCACGGATGTGATCGGAACTGCCATTCAGGTCAAGGAGCTTGCATTGGCGGGGTCAGAGATGGTCCGACTTACCGTAAACACGCCAGAGGCGGCGCAAGCTGTGGCTCCGATTCGTGAGCAACTGGACCGCATGGGCATTGACGTGCCCCTGATCGGTGATTTTCACTACAACGGGCACCGTTTGTTGACGGATTTTCCAGAGTGCGCGCAGGCATTGTCCAAGTACCGCATCAATCCGGGTAATGTTGGCAAGGGTGACAAACATGACCGCCAGTTTGCGGTCATGATCGAGGCCGCCATGCGCTGGAACAAAGCGGTGCGCATTGGTGTGAACTGGGGAAGCCTTGACCAGGAATTGCTGGCCAGCCTGATGGATACCAACAGCCGTCGCGCCACGCCCTGGGGAGTCAAGCCGGTCATGTACGAGGCACTGATCTCTTCGGCAATCGACTCTGCTGCGCAGGCGGTTCGACTGGGCATGAATCCTGATCAGATCATCCTGTCGTGCAAGGTCAGCGGTGTGCAAGATTTGATATCTGTGTACCGGGAAATGTCCAGACGTTGTGATTACGCCCTGCATCTGGGCCTTACCGAAGCTGGCATGGGAACCAAAGGGGCTGTGGCCTCTGCGTCAGCCCTGGCAATTTTGCTGCAAGAGGGTATAGGGGATACGATACGTGTTTCTTTGACACCTCAGCCAGGCGAGTCCAGAGCCCAGGAGGTGGTGATTGCCTCGGAAATCCTGCAGGCGCTTGAACTCAGGTCATTTGTGCCAAGCGTAACTGCCTGTCCGGGATGTGGTCGCACGACGAGCACGACCTTTCAGGAATTGACGCTGCAAATTGAAACGTTTCTGCGTGCGCAGATGCCGCAGTGGCGCGTCAAATACCCCGGCGTTGAGAAGTTGAAGGTCGCGGTGATGGGCTGCATTGTGAATGGTCCGGGAGAAAGCAAGCAGGCCGACATCGGCATCAGTTTACCCGGCACGGGTGAGGCACCTGCTGCACCGGTTTTCATTGATGGTGAAAAAAGGATGACGCTGCGTGGTGATTCGATCGCTCAGGAGTTTCAGATGATTGTTGAAAACTATGTAGCCATGCGCTTCGGCGCTCAGACTGACGTCACCGCCTGAATTGATACGCCATGGCAGAACAAAAAACCCCCACGAAAATCGAGAAACTTACAGCAGTCAAGGGCATGAACGATGTGCTGCCGCCAGATTCGGCAGAGGTCGAATGGCTGGAGGCCAAAGTGCGCGCATTGATGGCGCGGTATGCCTACCGCAATATCCGCACGCCCATCGTAGAGCGTACGCCATTGTTCATTCGTGGACTCGGCGAGGTCACGGATATTGTTGAGAAAGAGATGTATTGTTTTGAGGATCGCCTCAATGGCGATCCCCTGACACTTCGGCCAGAGTCCACTGCAGGTGTGGTTCGCGCTGCCATTGAGCACAACATGCTCTACGACGGAGGCAAACGTCTCTACTACATGGGGCCGATGTTTCGCCACGAGCGTCCACAAAAGGGGCGTTATAGGCAGTTCGACCAAATTGGTGCCGAGGCCCTGGGTTTTTGTGGCGCCGATGTTGATGCTGAACTGATCCTGATGGCCTGCGCGCTCTGGAAAGAAATGGGTCTTGACGACGTGCGTCTTGAACTCAACAGTCTGGGCCAACCCTTGGAACGGTTGGAACACCGCAAGGCCCTGATCGAGCACTTTGAAGCACACAGTGATCTGCTGGATGAAGATGCCCGCAGGCGTTTGCACAGCAACCCCCTTCGCATTCTTGACTCGAAAAACCCAAACATGCAGCCGTTGGTTATGGCCGCCCCCAAGTTGATGGACTTTTTGGGTGATACGTCGCTCGCCCATTTCAGGACATTGACCACCATACTGGAAGCCAATGGTGTGGCTTACACCGTGAATCCGCGTTTGGTGCGTGGCATGGACTATTACAACCTGACGGTCTTTGAGTTCACCACTGACAGGTTGGGTTCCCAGGGGACGGTGTGTGCGGGGGGGCGTTACGATTATTTGTTTGAGCAGCTGGGCGGCAAGCCATCGCCGGCGGTAGGCTGGGCGCTTGGGATTGACCGTGTGCTTGAACTTGCCCGCAGCGCTGGCTTGAAAGACGTTGCTCCAGGCCTTGACGCTTACGCTGTCGTCACCGATGCCAGTGCATTGCCGGTGGTTCTGTCCACGTTGCAGACCCTGCGCGCCAGGGGAGTTAGCGTGCAGATGCATGCCAGTGGAACTGACAGCATGGGCAGTATGAAGAGTCAATTCAAAAAGGCAGACAGCAGCGGTGCACGCTTCGCTCTGGTGTTTGGATCCGACGAAATGGCTGCTGGACAAGTCACTGTCAAGCCGCTGCGGAATGCCGCTGCCAGCCAGCAGACATGGTCACTCAAACACATTTCCGCATTGGCCGCAGCCCTACAATCAGTCGCTTAACTGGATACCCCGATGGCCAATCATTTAGACCTTGAAGAACAAGAGCAGCTTGATCAGATCAAGCATTTCTGGAAGCAATACGGCAATGCGATCACTTGGGCACTCATCGTTGTGCTTGGCGCCTTCGCGAGCTGGAATTTTTACCAGTATTGGCAACGTAGCCAGGCTGTTCAAGCGGCGGCCCTGTTTGATGAGGTTGATCGTGCCTCGCAGTCGACCGATCTGTCCCGCATTGATCGGGTCTTTGCCGACATGAAGGATCGATTTTCATCGACTGCCTATGCCCAGCAATCCGGTCTGCTGGTCGCGCGGCAGTATGTCAGTCTGGGAAAACCTGATTCTGCCAAGGCGGCCTTGTTATGGGTGGCCTCACAGTCTTCCGATTCCGGTTACCAGGCCGTTGCCAAACTGCGGTTGGCAGCGATTTTCATGGACATGAAAGACCTGGACTCAGCGTTGGTTCAACTCAACGGCGTTTTCCCGCCTAGTTTTGAGCCATTGGTTGCGGATCGCAAGGGCGATGTGTACGCCTTGCAGGCAAGCAAAGACAAGGCTGTGGCAGAGTACCAAAAAGCTTACAGACTGTTCGATGCGGGTACCGAGTACCGTCGACTGGTCGAAGTCAAGCTGAACGCGCTCGGCGTGGATCCCCAGACTGGAGACCAACTCCCAACTGCAACTAAGAAGTGATACGTGATGGCACCTATGTTTTTTAACGGCCGAGTCCGAGCAGCATTGTTGGGTTTGGTGGTTATGGCAGTCACTGCCTGTGCCACTGGGCCAGAAATTGGCAAACCATCCGATTTGGGCCCAAACACTGCCTTGTTGGGAGTTCGCCTTGCATGGACTGGCAAGCTTGGCGGGGTTGATTTCCCGCTACAGGTGAAGGTAGTGGGGCAATCAATTGTGGTTGCCGGGTCGGACGGTGGCGTGGTGACCTTGGATGCACTCACAGGTTCGCAGATTTGGCAAGCCAACGTCGGTAGCCCGATTTCGGCAGGTGTTGGAAGTGACGGTCGTTTTGTTGCAGTTGTCAATCGTGACAACGAATTGGTGGTGTTTGATGCCGGACAAAATCCCTGGCGCGCTCGCCTGACCTCCCAGGTTTTTACAGCACCGCTGGTTGCTGGTGAGCGAGTTTTTGTGCTTGGCGCTGACCGCAACCTTGCCGCTTTTGACGCGAAGACCGGACGCAAGTTGTGGCAGAACCAGCGTCCGGGTGAAGCGTTGGTTTTGAGGCAATCGGGTGTATTGATGGCTGTGGGAAACACCTTGGTCGCTGGACTTTCGGGGCATTTGGTGGGCATGAATCCATTGAATGGCAATGTGGTGTGGGATGCGGCGGTGGCGACACCACGCGGCACGAACGACATTGAGCGGCTGGTTGATTTGGTAAGCGGTGTCAGCCGTGAAGACAATCAAGTGTGTGTGCGTGCCTTTCAAGCTGCTGTCGCCTGTGTTGACGTACTTCGTGGGGTGGTGAAATGGAAGAAGACGGCCCTTGGCTCAGTGGGTGTGAGTGGGGATGGGCAGCAGGTTTTTGGTGTCGAGAGTGATGGCCGTCTATTGGCATGGCGGCGGGCAGACGGCGAATTGGCGTGGTCATCTGATCGCTTGCGTTACCGACAGCTCAGTGCGCCATTGGTGCTGGGGCAGTCGGTGGTGGTTGGCGACGAAACCGGTCAAGTGCATTTGTTATCGCGCATGGATGGGGCGCCATTGACGCGACTCGTCACCGATGGTTCGCCGATCACGGTCGCCCCCGTTGTGGTGGGCAAGACCCTCGTGGTGGTCACGCGTAACGGTGGCATTTTTGGGTTTCATCCTGAATAACCGCCCGTTATCAACCGAGTTATCTCTGGACCGCTGGCAATGAAACCTGTATTGGCTCTGGTAGGCCGCCCCAACGTCGGCAAGTCGACGCTGTTCAATCGGTTGACCAAGTCGCGTGATGCCATCGTGGCTGATTTTGCGGGCTTGACCCGGGACCGGCATTACGGCAATGGCAAGCAGGGCAAGCATGAATACATTGTGATTGACACAGGTGGTTTTGAGCCCGACGCAACCACCGGCATTTTCAAGGAAATGGCCAAGCAAACGCGGCAGGCGGTTGCAGAGGCTGATGTCGTCATCTTTGTCGTCGATGCACGTGCGGGCGTTTCGGCGCAAGATCATGACATCGCCAACTATCTGCGGCGCTTGGGCAAGACCTGCTTGTTGGTTGCAAACAAGGCTGAGGGCATGCTTGAGGGTAGCCAACTCGTCGAATTTTATGAATTGGGTCTGGGTGAGGTGATGCCTGTGTCTGCAGCGCACGGGCAGGGGATTCGGCAGCTTGTCGATCAGGCTCTTGCCTCGCTGAACATGCCGGACGACAATGCCGAAGAGTCAGATCAGCCGGGTGTGATCAAACTTGCGGTCGCTGGGCGTCCCAACGTTGGCAAATCGACACTTATCAATGTCTGGCTTGGCGAGGAGCGCTTGGTGGCCTTCGATTTGCCTGGCACCACACGCGACGCAATTTCAGTGCCGTTTGAGCGCAATGGGCAAAGATACGAGTTGATTGACACTGCGGGTTTGCGGCGCCGGGGGCAAGTATTTGAGGCAATTGAAAAATTTTCAGTTGTCAAAACACTGCAGGCAATCGAATCTGCACATGTGGTGTTGCTGCTGATCGATGCCACACAGGGAGTGACCGATCAGGACGCCCACATCGCCGGCTACATCCTCGAAAACGGGCGTGCCGTTGTCCTTGCGGTTAATAAATGGGATGCTGTCGATGACTACCAGCGCGAGTTGGTCAAGCGTTCCATTGAAACGCGATTGCCATTCTTGAAATTCGCCAACATGCACCTGATCTCTGCGCAAAAACGTCAGGGACTGGGTCCGCTGTGGGGTTCGATATCGCAGGCCTACAAGGCTGCCAATTGCAAGATGTCAACGCCAGTACTGACCCGGCTGCTGCTTGAGGCTGTGCAGTTTCAAAGCCCCAAGCGCGCTGGCATGTTTCGGCCCAAATTGCGCTACGCCCATCAAGGGGGTATGAATCCGCCAGTGATCGTCATTCATGGCAACTCTTTAGAGCATGTGACCGAGGCCTACAAGCGGTTCCTGGAGGGGCGGTTTCGCAAGGAATTTGATCTGGTGGGCACACCGCTGCGCATTGAGCTGAAAACATCGGTGAATCCTTTTGTTGACACAGCCGCTTGACTTTATTGTGGAATAAAGGTCGGCTACTGCAGTTTGCAGAGTGTGCTGTGTTATCGTAAGCGCCTCTTCAATTTCCAAAACACGGAGAATATCGTGACCAATAAAGGCCAATTATTACAAGATCCGTTTCTGAACACGTTGCGTCGGGAACATGTACCAGTGTCGATCTATCTGGTGAACGGGATCAAACTTCAAGGCCAGATCGAGTCGTTTGACCAGTATGTTGTGCTGCTTCGCAACACTGTGACTCAAATGGTTTACAAGCATGCCATTTCGACCATTGTTCCAGGTCGCGCAGTGAATTTTTCCGTAGCCGAGGGTGACCAACCTGCTGCAACCGCCTGACTCACCAAACGCACCCGCTCTGCTGGTAGGTGTTGATTTTGGACTTCCACACTTTGACGACAAGCTAGAAGAATTGGGCCTGTTGGCGCAAACCGCCGGTCTATGCCCGGTGGCGCGCGTCACCTGCAAGCGGCGCGCGCCCGACCCGGCGTTGTTTGTTGGCAGTGGAAAGGCAGATGAAATCAAGACCCTTGCTGCCCAACTTGGTGCACAGGAGGTGGTGTTTGAGCAGAGTTTGAGCCCTGCCCAGCAACGCAATCTTGAACGACATCTTGAGCTTCCCGTGAACGACAGGACAATGCTGATTCTGCAAATCTTCAGTCAGCGTGCGCGTAGCCATGAGGGCAAGTTGCAGGTTGAATTGGCGCGGTTGCAGTACCTGAGCACGCGCCTCGTGCGTCGCTGGTCGCATCTTGAGCGACAAAGTGGCGGCATCGGCATGCGTGGTGGCCCGGGTGAAACCCAGATTGAGCTGGATCGCCGCATGATCGGTGACAACATCAAGCGCATCAAGGATCGGCTCGTCAAAGTGAAGCGCCAGCGGCAGACGCAAAGGCGCCAACGTGACCGGCGTGAAGCCTTCAACATCTCCCTTGTAGGGTACACCAATGCCGGTAAATCAACGTTGTTCAACGCGATGGTCAAGGCGCGCGCTTATGCTGCGGATCAATTGTTTGCCACCCTCGACACCACAACGCGCCAGCTCTATCTGGGGGAGCTTGGGCGCACGGTCTCTTTGTCCGACACGGTGGGTTTTATCCGTGATTTGCCACATGGGCTGATTGACGCGTTCCAAGCCACCTTGCAGGAGGCGGTTGACGCAGATCTGCTGCTGCATGTGGTCGATTATTCAAGTGTTGACCATGTGGACCAAATTGCTCAGGTTCAACAGGTTTTGTCTGAAATTGGTGCCTCTGACATCCCGCAAGTGCTGGTGTTCAACAAACTTGACGCAGTCGCCACAGAAGGGCAGCCCGCAGTGATGCAGGATGTCTACGAACTTGATGGACGTCCAACACCTCGCGTCTTCATCAGTGCACGCCAAGGTCAGGGTTTGCCATTGGTGCGCCAACTGCTTGTGGATCAAGTGCTGACTGCACATTCACAGCCGGCGTTCGACCCTGATTTCCCTGAAAGCCGTGAGGCTGGTCTCTGATTCGGCACAATCGACACAGTAAAAACAAGAGCTCATTTGATGAAACTTCAATTTTTCACCCCTAGCCTGGCAGCGCTGCCGCAGCGTCTGCGGGGAATGTTCAATCTGAATGACCCGCGCTGGGGCCGTGGCGACGAGACGCCGGCTGACCTGGCAGGAAGCGACCGACCCGACGAGAAACCACCCGAGAGCCCGGCGCCGAAACCTGAAGACCGTGGACCCCGGCGCAATCCCAAGCCGGGCCCGCCGGATCTGGATGAACTTTGGCGCGATTTCAACCGCAAATTGGGTGGCCTGTTTGGCAATACCAAAGGGGGCGGGCGCGGCTTTCCGCCAACCGGCGGCAATGGCCCGAGCGGCGGTGGCTTTCAGCCTGACATGAAAAGTGCGGGTATTGGCGTGGGCCTGGTTGTAGCAGTTGCACTGCTGATCTGGCTAGGTACCGGGTTTTTTATTGTGCAAGAGGGCCAACAGGCTGTGATCACCCAGTTTGGCAAGTACCACTCAACGGTGGGCGCGGGTTTCAATTGGCGCTTGCCGTATCCAATTCAACGCCATGAATTGATTTTTGTCACGCAAATTCGGTCGGTCGATGTGGGGCGGGACGTTGTGATCAAGGCAACTGGATTGCGCGAGTCGGCAATGCTGACTGAAGACGAAAACATTGTCGAGATCAAGTTTGCTGTCCAGTACCGCTTGAGCGATGCCCGCGCGTTCCTGTTCGAGAGCAAGAATCCGGCTGATGCGGTGGTGCAAGCGGCGGAGACAGCGGTGCGTGAAGTGGTTGGCAAGATGAAGATGGACAGCGCCCTGTCGGAAGAGCGTGACCAGATCGCGCCGCGCGTGCGGGCCATGATGCAAAATATTCTGGATCGCTACAAGGTGGGTATTGAAGTGGTGGGTATCAACCTGCAACAGGGCGGTGTGCGCCCTCCCGAGCAAGTGCAGGCTGCGTTTGACGATGTGCTGAAAGCAGGTCAAGAACGTGAACGTGCCAAAAACGAGGCGCAGGCCTATGCCAACGACGTGATTCCTCGTGCAGTGGGCGCCGCATCCCGACTCAAGGAAGAAGCTGATGCTTACAAGTCGCGCATTGTGGCTCAGGCACAAGGTGATGCTCAGCGTTTCAAATCGGTGCTTGCAGAGTATCAAAAAGCACCGCAGGTGACGCGTGACCGGATGTACATCGACGCCATGCAGGAAATTTACGGCAACGTCACAAAAATCATGATCGATTCCAAGCAGGGTTCAAATCTGTTGTACCTGCCGCTGGACAAAATCATTCAAATGACGGGACAGGTGACGGAAGATTTGGCCACGGTGTCTTCAAGCGCAGCGACCAACCCAGCGAACACATCTAATACTGCCAATACCGCAAACACGGCACCCGGTGCTACGGATGCGCGTACCCGTGACGCGTCGCGTGCCCGTACTCGCGAAACCCGATAGGAGCCACGCATGAACCGCCTAGGATTTATTTTTTCCAGTCTTCTTTTTGCACTGGCAATTCTCAGTTCCACCCTGTTTGTGGTGGACCAGCGCCAGTTCGGCGTGGTTTTTGCACTGGGGCAGATCAAAGAGGTGATCACCGAACCCGGTTTGAACTTCAAATTGCCGCCACCTTTCCAAAATGTGTCTTATATTGACAAACGCCTGCTCACCCTTGACAGCACCGACAATGAACCGGTCTTGACGGCAGAAAAGCAGCGGGTGGTGATTGACTGGTATGTGCGCTGGCGCATTTCTGAGCCCACCGAATACATTCGCAATGTGGGAACCAATGAGGCCGCCGGGGCCAGTCAGCTCAACCGCGTGGTGAGAAACGCGTTTCAGGAAGAAGTCAACAAGCGCACTGTCAAGGAATTGCTGTCAGCCAAACGTGAAGAGGTGATGGAAGACGTCAAGAAGGTTGTCTTGAACCAGGTGCGTGGTGCCAAGCCTTGGGGTGTGGATGTGATTGATGTCCGCATCACGCGGGTTGATTACGTGGATGCCATCACCGAGTCCGTTTACCGCCGGATGGAGGCTGAGCGCAAACGTGTTGCCAACGAGTTGCGCTCGACCGGCTTCGCCGAGGGTGAAAAAATTCGCGCCGATGCGGACCGTCAGCGTGAAATTACTGTCGCCAATGCGTACCGGGATGCACAAAAATTCAAGGGTGAAGGCGATGCCGAAGCGGCCCGCCTGTATGCGGACGCCTTTGGGCGTGACGCCCAGTTCGCCCAGTTTTACCGTAGCCTGGATGCTTACAAGACTTCGTTCTCCAAGAAGAGCGATGTGATGGTGCTGGATCCGTCAAGTTCTGAATTTTTCAAGGTCATGCGCGGCGGTGTCACCACCACGCCAAAAAAATAGGCTCAGAGACTGGTTTGGACAGCACGACGTTTTGGCTGGCCATGGCTTTGGTGCTGGTGATTGAAGGATTCATGCCCTTCATCTCACCAGGCAGCTGGCGCAAAACGTTTTTGCAGATTCTGCAACTCTCTGACGGTCAGTTGCGTTTTTTTGGTTTGCTCAGCCTGTTGTCTGGCCTGGTATTGATTTGGTGGTTGGCTTGAGTCAATCAGTGGCTTTAGCCCGGTAAAATCACGGTTTTAACAGCCTCCCTCAATCACATGTCTGCTTGGGTCCTGCCGGATCACATTGCCGATGTCTTGCCTTCCGAAGCGCGACACATCGAAGAATTACGTCGAGATTTTTTGGACATGGCACGCTGCTATGGCTATGAGCTGGTCATGCCGCCCTTGCTTGAGCACCTTGAGTCCTTGCTGTCGGGTTCAGGCGAAGCCCTTGACCTTCAAACATTCAAACTCGTTGATCAACTGTCCGGTCGCATGATGGGTTTGCGTGCGGACAGCACGCCACAAGTGGCACGCATTGACGCCCATTTGCTCAATCGCAAGGGTGTCGCCCGTCTGTGTTATTGCGGTCCGGTTTTGCACACGCTTCCTGGCGCACCCCATGCCACCCGTGAGCCACTGCAATTTGGTGCCGAGATCTATGGACACGCCGGACTCGAAGCCGATATCGAGGTGCTGAGTCTCGCACTCGATTGCCTGCGTGTTGCCCGTCTGGAGGGCCCCAGCATTGACCTTGCAGATGCACGTCTGGTCAAGTCCTTGTTGTCTGGCGTGCCTGTGACTGCCCTGCAACTCGGTCAGTTGCACGCCGCGTTGGCGGCAAAAGACAGTCCTGAGTTGCGAGCACTCACGGCAAATATGCCCGAGCAAGTCAGGCAAGGTCTGCTGGCACTGGTTGGTCTGTATGGCGATCAAGAGGTCTTGCTCGAAGCTGAAAAGGCTATACCGCCCTTACCTGGTGTGCGTGAAGCACTACAAAATTTGAAGTCTTTGGCAGATCGCCTCGAAGGCGCACGTGTGACATTTGATTTGTCTGATTCGCGTGGATATTCCTACTACACCGGAGCCCGCTTTGCGATTTATGCGTCGGGTGCCAGCGATGCACTGGTGCGTGGTGGCCGTTATGACAAGGTGGGTGCCGTGTTTGGGCGCAATCGCCCGGCTGCCGGCTTTAGCCTCGACCTGAAAGCACTCGTCGCCGTGGTGAAGCAACGGCCCTTGCAGGCGGCAATTCGTGCACCCTGGCGCGACGATGCCACTTTAAGCGCAGCCATTGCGTTACTTCGGGCACACGGCGACATCGTTGTGTGTGTGCTCCCAGGGCATGAAAGTGAAGTTGACGAATTCCTCTGTGACCGCGAACTCATTGAAGTCGCCGGGCAATGGGTTGTGCAATCCATCAATTGAAACAAAAGCGAAGCTAAAAATGACTGCTATCAAAGGACGAAACGTGGTTGTCGTCGGCACCCAGTGGGGTGACGAAGGCAAAGGCAAACTGGTTGACTGGCTCACCGAGAGCGCTCAAGGGGTGGTCCGTTTTCAGGGCGGTCACAACGCTGGCCATACCCTGGTGATCAACGGTGTCAAGACTGCCTTGCACCTGATTCCGAGCGGCATCATGCGCCCGGGGGTCAAGTGTTACATTGGCAATGGCGTGGTGCTTTCCGCGGCCAAGTTGTTTGAGGAAATCGCCGGGCTGGAGAAAGTGGGGGTGGATGTGCGTTCGCGCTTGCGCGTCAGCGAAGCATGCCCGCTGATTTTGCCCTTCCATGCAGCGCTCGATGTGGCGCGTGAAGCCGCGCGTGAACAGGGAGGCAGTGAAAAAATTGGCACCACCGGGCGCGGCATTGGCCCGGCCTATGAGGACAAGATTGCCCGGCGTGCCTTGCGCGTGCAAGACCTCAAGTTCCCTGAACGCTTTGCCAACAAGCTGCGTGAGTTGTTGATCTTGCATAACCATGTTCTGACCTCTTTTCTGGGTTCAAAAACGTTTGACTTTGGCCCGACGCTCGCGCCCTACATGAAAGACGGTGAAGTGCGGTTCCAGCCTGTTTATGACGAAGCCATGCGCCATGCCGAGTTGCTCAAACCCATGATGGCCGATGTGTCGCGGGAACTGAACGATGCACATCTGAAGGGTGAAAACCTGCTGTTTGAAGGTGCGCAGGGCACCTTGCTGGACGTGGACCACGGCACTTATCCGTTTGTGACCTCCAGCAACTGCGTGGCAGGCAACGCGGCGGCCGGTGCCGGTGTCGGTCCGGGTTTACTGCACTATATTTTGGGCATCACGAAAGCCTATTGCACACGTGTCGGCGGAGGCCCGTTTCCGACCGAGCTTGAGTGGGAGGTGGAGGGTACACCCGGCTGGCACATGAGCACCGTGGGTGCTGAAAAAGGCGTGACTACCGGGCGCAGCCGGCGCTGTGGCTGGTTTGACGCGGCACTGCTCAAGCGCAGTGCCCAAGTGAATGGCC
>CAISLL010000300.1 GCA_903886165.1 uncultured beta proteobacterium
CGGGAATTTATCAGCTCAGGCTTCTGTCTAAATCATGACCACAGAGCACAATAGAGCCACCCAACCAAATGGAACCCTGATGCAACAAACAGGGTGTATCAGTGTCATCCAATAAAACGTCACTCACTGCACTTACCCTCGGTGCGATTGGGGTGGTTTATGGCGACATCGGCACCAGCGTGCTGTATGCCGTCAAAGAGGTATTTGGTTCTGGCCACGTGCCCTTCACCACCGACAACGTGTACGGCATCATGTCCATATTCTTCTGGACACTGACGGTCATTGTTTCCCTAAAGTATGTTTTGCTGGTCTTGCGCGCCGACAACCATGGCGAGGGCGGCCTGGTGGCCATGTTGGCGTTGGCCTCTCAGTCCGTCAAGGACAAGCCTCGCTTGCGAAGCTGGCTTTTGGTGGTTGGTATTTTTGGCACCTGCCTTTTCTATGGAGATGGGGTTATCACACCGGCCATCTCAGTATTGTCTGCAGTAGAGGGTTTGGAGATTGTTTCTCCAGCGTTCAAGACGGCTGTCATTCCCTTGACGCTGATTATTTTGTTCTGTCTGTTTGCCGTTCAAAAGCATGGCACCGCGGGCATTGGCAAGTTTTTTGGTCCGATCACACTGGCCTGGTTTTTCGCCATTGCCGTGCTGGGCATCAGCCACATCGCCTCCAACCCGACCATTTTGTGGGCGCTCAGCCCCCACTATGCGCTGGGATTCATGTTTGAAAACCCTGGCACCACGTTCATCATTCTTGGCGCTGTGGTGCTATGCGTGACCGGTGGAGAGGCCTTGTATGCCGATATGGGGCATTTCGGCAAAAAGCCGATACGCGTGGCATGGTTCATGGTGGTCATGCCGGCCCTGACGCTGAACTACTTTGGTCAAGGCGCTTTGCTGCTCAAAAACCCGGAAGCGGTTAGCAACCCTTTTTATCGCATGATGCCTGAATGGGCTTTGTTGCCCATGGTCGCACTGGCCACCATGGCCACGGTGATTGCTTCGCAGGCGCTGATCTCTGGAGCGTTCAGCGTGACCAAGCAAGTGATCCAGTTGGGCTATCTGCCCCGATTGCAGGTTCAGCACACCAGCGTGCGGGATACCGGACAAATCTACATGCCATTTGTCAACTGGGCACTGTTCGTGGCGATTGTGCTGGCCGTCGTGCTGTTTCGCTCATCGAGCAATCTGGCGGCGGCCTATGGCATTGCCGTGACGCTGGACATGCTGATCACAACCATTCTCACTTTTTTTGTCATTCGATACAGCTGGAATTACCCTTTGTCCCTTTGTATCGCTGCAACTGGTTTTTTCTTTGTGGTCGACTTGGCCTTTTTCAGCTCAAACATGATGAAGCTGTTTGCGGGTGGCTGGTTCCCTTTGGTCATTGGCGGCGCTATTTTTATCCTCATGATGACCTGGAAAGAAGGGCGCAGGCTACTCAATTCATCGCTGCGCGCTGATGCCCTGTCACTCAAAGATTTTCTGGAGGCGGTTTTCATCAGTCCGCCGGTTCGGGTTGAGGGCACGGCAGTCTTCATGACGGCTGAACCCGGTTCTGTGCCCAATGCCTTGTTGCACAACCTAAAACACAACAAGGTATTGCACAACAACAACCTGTTCGTCACGGTGCGCAACCACGAAGTACCTTGGATCGGATTGGACAAACGCCTGCAGATCGAGTCGCTCGGCCATGATTGCTGGCAGGTCATTATCAATTACGGTTTCAAGAACGACCCCGATGTGCCCAA
>CAISLL010000301.1 GCA_903886165.1 uncultured beta proteobacterium
TCGCCACTACCCCCTCAAGATAGCGTGTCTACCAATTTCACCACGACGGCGGCTTTTTTGTCTGTATTGCATGAGGAGCCCGAAGGCGTTTTGCTTTTGAGACAGGCTCAGAGTTTACCCTGATTTACCCCGACTTCCCAAGGGACAAGGGAATTAAAGTAGCAATTACTTAACGGGAATTTGACTCACACCAGATGCAATGGAAGCTGGCGCGGACGCGGCCTCAACAGCGACTGGAGCGACGACAGCCGCACCTTCCAAAACACTCCCGGATGTTGCCGGCCGCAAGTTGCCAAAGTAGGCAAGCGCCAAAGTGCAGACGAAGAATACAGTTGCAAGAACTGCCGTCGTACGCGACAAAAAGTTCGCGCTTCCGCTGGCGCCAAACAAACTGCCGGAGCCACCACTACCAAACGCTGCTCCCATGTCCGCACCTTTACCATGCTGCACCAAAATCAGACCAATCATGGACAAGGCCGAAAGCATTTGAACCGTCAAAATAATCGTCAACAAAACATTCATTCTCAACTCCTAAACAAGGAAACAATCGTCAGCACCCATGCGCTCAATGGGCTGCTGCAATGATGGATAAAAAATCTGCCGCCTTGAGCGAGGCACCTCCAACGAGACCCCCGTCAATATCATCCTGTGAAAGCAACTGGGCTGCATTTGCGGCATTCATGCTGCCACCGTACAAAATAAGCATCCGGTCGGCCTGTTCAGTGGCCGCGCGCAGTTGGCTGCGCAAAACCGCATGCACATGCTGAGCCTCTTGGGGACTGGCCGTTTTACCCGTCCCGATGGCCCAGACAGGTTCATACGCCACCACGATCTCGCTGATACAGTGGCCATTGGTATGGATCACTGCAGCCAACTGGCGCTTCACGATTTCTTCAGTCCTACCTGCCTCACGCTCAGCGAGGGTTTCACCGACACACACAATAGGTGTAATGCCTGCCGCCAGGGCGCGTTGAGCCTTCACTGCCACTGCAGCATCGGTTTCACCATGGTATTGGCGACGCTCGGAATGCCCCACAAGGCAATATCGGGCACCGAACTCCCGCAACATAGCGGCAGACACTTCACCGGTAAACGCTCCAGACTCATGCTGTGACACGTCCTGTGCACCCAAATCAATGCCCGTTCCAGCCACCAGTCCTTGCACTTGCGCAAGATAAGGCGCCGGCACACAAACCGCCACATGACACGTTGCACTGTTGATGCCCGCCACAAGCGCCTTCAACAAAGCTTCATTGGCCACGGACGAGCCGTTCATCTTCCAGTTGCCTGCAATCAGTTGCTTTTTCATGCTGCACTCCAAGTCAAAATAATTTTGCCCACATGCTGGTTTGATTCCATCAGGACATGAGCCCGGGATGCCCCGCTTCCACTGGCATGGCCATCATCCACGGCCGCAAACACGCTGTGCACCACCGGTTTGATGCGACCCGTCTCCAGCAGCGGCCAGACGTGCTGCAAACACGCCTTGGCAATCCCTTCCTTGAACGCAACCGGTCGTGCCCGCAGGGTAGAACCCGTAATGGTCAAGCGTTTTCGCATCACCAGTGCGGCATTAATCTCCCCCTGTACCCCGCCCTGCACGGCGATGATGACGAGACGCCCATCTTCTGCCAGGCATTGGACTTCCTTGGCCACGTAGCTGCCCGCCACCATGTCGAGTACGACATCGACACCATTCCCACCGGTCAAGCGCAAAGCCTCCGCCTGAAAGTCCTGCGTCTTGTAGTTGATGGCATGGTCCGCTCCCAAGGCCAGGCACGCTTCACACTTGGTGTCGCTGCCCGCTGTGGCAATCACATGGGCACCCAGCGCCTTTGCCATCTGAATGGCTGTCACCCCGATACCGCTGGTTCCGCCTTGCAGCAGCAGCGTTTCGCCCGCCTTCAAGCCGCCACGGTCAAAGACATTGCTCCAGACGGTAAAAAATGTCTCCGGCAAGGATGCCGCCTCGATGTCGCTCAAACCTTGCGGCACTGGCAGGCATTGCCCGACTGGCGCGACGCAATACTCGGCATAACCGCCGCCAGCAACCAAGGCACAGACGCGATCACCGACCTGAAGACTGGCTCCCTGCAAGGCCTGCACATCACCATTAACAATCGTGCCAGCAATTTCAAGCCCGGGAATGTCGGACGCCCCGGCAGGTGCCGGGTACATGCCCGCACGCTGTAGCACGTCAGGGCGATTGACTCCACTGGCTGCCACGCGGATGAGGACCTCACCCACGCCGGCAACGGGCATGGGTCGAGTCGTCAGACGCAAAACATCGGGCCCGCCAAAGGATGCAATTTCGATAACGTTCATATCAGTTTAAACCGGTAGCCCCCGCCAATATTGCGCAATGCGCTACCAAATCAATAGCAATTGATTATTAACCCTGATCAGAAGAATGGGCAGGACGGTCCAGCAAAGCCTTCATGGATAGCTTGATGCGCCCCTTCTCATCCGTCTCCATGACCTTCACTTTGATGATCTGACCTTCGGTCAGGTAGTCGGAAACCTTCTCCACCCGCTCGTGGGCAATCTGGCTAATGTGCAACAAACCGTCCTTGCCGGGCAGCAGATTTACCAAGGCGCCGAAGTCAAGAATCTTGGTGATGGGGCCCTCGTAGACCTTGCCGATCTCCACTTCGGCGGTGATTTGTTCAATGCGGCGCTTGGCTTCTTCCGCCTTGGCGGGGTCAGCCGATGCAATAGTGATCGTGCCGTCTTCGTCGATATTGATTTGCGTACCGGTTTCCTCTGTGAGCGCACGGATCACGGAGCCACCTTTACCGATCACATCACGAATCTTCTCGGGGTTGATCTTCATGGTAAACAGGCGGGGCGCAAAGTTTGACACTTCGGTCTTGGCTTCGCTCATCGCCTCTTGCATCTTGCCCAGAATGTGCATCCGCGCTTCCTTGGCCTGGGCCAAGGCGACTTGCATGATTTCCTTGGTAATGCCCTGGATCTTGATGTCCATCTGCAGAGCGGTAA
>CAISLL010000302.1 GCA_903886165.1 uncultured beta proteobacterium
ATCAAGGTGTCTGATCAAGAACTCGCCACGCTGAACATAGAACACCATGAGTTTCATGGCGAATGGAACTACCGAGTGCTGCCGCACAATCCGATCGCCTGAACTAAATTGTTCAAGTTATTTTTCCTCGACTCCTTAGCCCATTGCAAAAATTGCTGAGGTGTTTCGCGCGCTGGTGGTGGCTTGCCTGTGGTCAAGAAGCTATAAATAATATAGCGACTAACGCAAGTAATAAAAGATCTGCAGGCATAAATAAGGCTTTAAATGCTCAGGGCTTTCCCATTGACTTCTGCAAAATAGTGAACACCGTGTTCAGGTCTTCGATCGGTATTTGACCGGGGGCGGACGCCGTAGCCCCGACGGCAAAGCTCAGGCTCGAGCCAAATACGCCACCCACCATGCGGGTGATGGCGCCCATCGGCCCCATCGACATGCTGATGAGTGGAATGCGCAATTTTTTGTTGGCTTCAAGTGTGGCGGTCAAAAGCGTGAGTACATCGCTCAAATCACGCGGCATGACAGCTACCTTGGCCACGTCGGCACCCAACTGGTCGGCGGTGAGGAATTTTGCAACCAATGTATTCAGCCCGGGTGTTGAGGAAAAATCGTGGAAGGACAGTACCAGCCTGATGCCGCTGGCCTTGGCCGCGTCACGCACGCGCACAATGTTCGCAATGTCATTGGCCATTTCGTAGTCAATCAGGTCAATGACTTTGCTTTCACACAAGGCGGTGTACATGGCAATCACCTCGGGTTCGTTCAGCGCGATCTTCTCGCCACCCTCGATGATGGAGCGTCGGGTGAACAGCAAGGGCATACTGCCTGAATTATTTTTGATAGCTGCAGCCATAGCAATGACGGCGTCTGTATTCCCAATTTCCTCAAAAAAGTCAACGCGCCACTCCAGCATGTCAGGCATTTTTGGCAGCATAACTGCCAGCTCGGCCAGGATGGCATCGGCCGTGCGCCCAACCAGTGGGGTGCAGGTCAGCGGGAATTTGCCGCCGGCGATGGGTTGACCGTTCAGTGCGATGGGTTTGTTGTTTTGCATCAGTTTCTACTCAATGAAGGAGCCCGTCGGCACGACAGTGCAAGGCAGGCACTTTACGCCATGTCAAGGTTCGTTCAGCTTCTGTCACGGTTGGGTTGAAAACGCTCCAAACGGTGTGTCTGTGTCAGTCACCGCACCCGCCCAAGAAGAGGGGCAGAAGTGCCTTGGCCGCCTCGATGCGCAGGTGCAGTTCAACGGCTGGGTCGTTCATCACCGAAAGCAGAAATTCCTTTGGATCGCACCCAGTCTGTACTGGCGCCTGTTTCGTGCTTGGCGGCTGGTTATTGGCCATCACCGTGTCGGCATTTGCCGATCCCTGCTTTGTGGCAGTTGGCGCAAAGGTTGGTTGGAGCTGGTGCAGGGCACGGTGAAAATCTGCGGTGTTGATGCTCTTGACCCCTGACAAGAGGTTTGCCTGAGCATCCAGACCAGGTGGCACGTCAAGCCAGGGTTCATCTGCAAACATGCTGGCCAGGCCAGGGGCCACATATGCCGACCATCGACCAGTGTCGACCTGTGGAGCTGGCACCAGTTTGGCGTGGACCGCCTGTCGTGGTGCAGTTGCATCCACAACTGGCTTCATGCTGATGTGTCGCAGTGCGACCTGGCCCAGATAACGCAGACGCAGTGACTCCAGAAAATACAGAGTCTGAGCGACTGGTACCGACTCAGCCAACGAGAACCAAACCTGGTAGCCCATGCCGCCAGACACCGCGACCGCCGGTGCAGGCAGGTTAAGGTCTTCCTGAATTCCCTGCCACAGAGTGGGCATCCAGTCGCAACCGGCTGCTTGGGCCACTTCAAGAACCATTGCTCTGACCTGCCCGTTTTCATCTACCAAATCGAGGTCGGTGCATGCATGGTCAGCCCTTTCGGACTGATGTGTGTGTGCAAGGTAAAGCCGGTGCAGTTCTGTTTGGAGTCGGTTCATGGGTGAGAATTGGGAGGGCCTTGCCGCGAGCCTGCGGACGGGTTGACTCTACCCGATCACGAGCGGGGGACATGTGAATGTGCAAGCTGCTGCGAAATCTCTTTGACACATCCGGCAACAATTTTTTTCGCCCAGGCCTTGAAGATTCACACCTTTGAAACATATGATGACCATGATCGCTGACTGGCACGACTTGTGCATGAAGCTGTCTTATCAACTCATATTTTGAAACCAATGAATCGACTTCCAACTCAAACTGCTCCAGCGCCGTCTGGCGTTGGGGAGCCGGACATTTCCCTGCCCAGACTCATCGGCGAGGTCTATGAGTCTGCCCCGCCCACGCTGCGCGCGAGTATTCTTGAGCATTTGATGCGTCCCTTGGGTATTCTTGGACTGATGGCCATTGCGAACGGCGTCTTTGCTGGCATTCGGCTGCGAAGCGGGTTGGTTGATGCAAGGGTTGCCCCAGAAGAGGCATCCGCCATTGAACCGGGTGATGTCGAGAAGTTGGCTGATTGGGTCCAACAGGTGAGCGGCGATGCCATCGTCGGGCTGTCTCAGCTGGTGGCGGCATCACCTGGACTGACGAAATCCGCTGCCGCTGCGTTGTTGGTGAGTTTGTTGATGCAGAAGGCCAAAAACAAGCGCGATCGCAGCCAGAACAGGACTGAAGAGAGACGGTCATAGGCCGCCCAATTTGCCATGCCCACAGACTCACCGTTGACGCTCAAACTGCCCGAGGGATATACCTTTGCTGACCTCAAAATCCGTCGCTGCGAGGCGGATGCGATTGATCTGGACATGGATCTTGTCAAGGTGATCTGCAGCCTCAATGGTCTGGATTTTGAAAAGGTCTGTCAAAACCCTGGCCCGGTAGTGACAAGTATTCTCACGGTTTGGTACAGGAGTCACCTGGCAGGGGGTGGTCAACCGGATGCCTTGATGGAAGAACTCAGGTCTTCCGGTCAACGAGTCAACTGACGGATATCCCTGACTCACCCCTGATCTTTGTGTTTCAAGTCAAATCCTTTTTCGGTTTCTGATGTGCCTGATCGCGTTCAGTTGGCAGCCTCAAGCGCCGGTGCCTTTGGTGATGGCCGCCAACCGGGATGAGTTTTATGCCCGACCCACCCGGGCATTGCACCGCTGGGCTGACAAAGCCATTTTGGCGGGCAAAGATTTGCAGGCCAATGGCACATGGCTGGGCGTCAGTACCAGTGGGCGCGTGGCAGCCCTTACCAATTACCGTGATCCTGCCCGAAACCGGCCGGATGCCCCGTCCCGCGGGGACCTCACTGCTGCGTTTTTAAGCGGTACCGGCACATCCGCGCAATACCTGGCCGCACTCGCATTGCGGGCAAATGCCTACAACCCGTTCAACCTGCTAGTGTTTGATGGTCAGTCGTTGATGGGGTTTGAGAGCCGCCACCGCCGGTTTTTCAAGTTGCCCGAAGGTGTCGGCGTGGTATCCAATGCAGACTTCAATGCGTTCTGGCCGAAAGCGGGTCGGTTGCGAGATGGTTTCGCGCAAGCGTTGCGGCAGCATGACATGCACGCTCAGGACCTGGCCTGCACTTTGGGTGTTGACACCCTGTTTGAGCTTCTGTCCGAGCGGGCTACCGCTGCAGACGCAGACCTGCCGCAGACCGGTATAACGCCTGACCTGGAAAAGGCACTCTCGGCCGCGTTCATTCAGATGCCAGGCTACGGCACACGGGCGAGTTCCGTGTTGCGGGTCGGTCGCACCCGTGCGGACATGGTGGAACGAAGCTTTGATGTTGATGGCTTGATCGGGGAAGTTCACCAGCAAATTGACTGGTCGTCTCAGGCCTGAACGGCAACTTGATCCTGCGCATCCAAGTCGGACCAAAGGGCCAGAAAAAGCTGTGGCTTACGCTTGGCCGGGGTCTGGCCTGGATCCACGGCGATCTTCCGCCAGGGTGCCGAGTTGCAGGATGACATGGTGGTTGATCCGCTCTTGTATGGCAGACGCAGGAAGTGCGCCGACGATATGGGGACTGCCATTGGCCGTTCGGTGCAGGGAAGGCGGTCGGATTTGCTGGCCCGAACTGCTAAGCACAATGGCCACATCGGGCAAATTGGCTTGTTTGCTTCGGCGCATCACTACGGCCACCTCATCATCGTCTAGCTGGACAAATGTTCCGGGTGGGCACAGTCCCACAATACGCACCAGCGTCTGGCCAACCCTGTTGTCGTGCGTGGCATCCCCCTGAATGATGGTCTGGGCCGACTCGCTTGCGCTGCGTCCTTCGCGGGATTCGCGTGGACTGATCATCGCAGCGTACCGGTCAACCACACTCAGGATGTGTGCCAGGCGTTGCGGTGGCGGCAGATCTTGCAGTTTCAGGCCGGATTCATCATCCTGGTGGTGCAGATGAATGGTTTCAAGCCAGAGCACGTTGCTGATTCCCAGCTTGCCCAGCATCACGGCACCGTCCGCCGCGTGTGTCTGGATCGCCGTTTTCTGCTTTGGCGTTGGGCTGCTGCGCTGTGTTGCCAGTTGATCCTGAAGCGCGGTCATGGCAATGTTCATTGTCAGTGCAGCGCGCACCAGGCTGTTGCGCTCATGCTGGGTCAACTCGAACTCAATGGCTGCGAGGTGGCACAACACGGCACACACCAGTGCGTGCGAGGTGCTGTAGCCGACCGGCGACTGCGCGGCAAGCTGGAACAGCAGGTACAGGGCGACATCGGTATCGCGCTGGATCAGGTCCTGCATCCAGCGGTCATACTGGTAAATGCGGGACTCAAATTCCTGTGCATTGGCCGGATGACACAGCAAGATCCCGAGGCCAGACTCAAGATCTGACCACTGGCCCAGCAAGTCTTCGTAATCTCTTTCGCTTCTGACGATGTGCGTCATTGCAGGCGCTCAGTTCGGTTTGTCCAGTTGCTTATCAGTCGCGGAAATTGTCAAAGCTCAGGGGGATGTCGGTGACTTCCTTGCGCATCAGCGCCATGGATGCCTGCAGGTCGTCGCGCTTGGTGCCAGTGACACGCAACTTGCCGTCCTGGATGGCGGCTTGCACCTTGATCTTGCTGTCTTTGATGATGCGCTGGATCTTCTTGCCCAGTTCGGCTTCAATCCCGTCACGCAGTTTGATGACTTGCTTGACCTTGTCGCCACCGATTTTCTGCACGTCGCCCTTGTCCAGAAAACGCACATCCACATTGCGTTTGGTGAGTTTGTTGCGCAAGATGTCCTCGATCTGGCTGAGCTGGAATTCGGCATCGCCAATCATCGTGATTTCCTTGTCCTTGAGTTCAATGGCGGCAGGCGTGCCCTTGAAGTCAAAGCGGGTGGTGATTTCTTTGGTGGTGTTTTCGATGGCGTGTTTCACGTCCACCATGTTGGCTTCGCAAACGGTGTCAAAAGAAGGCATTTTTTGGCAGTTCAAAAGTTGGACAATGCCCGCATGTTAGTCCAGAAAAATGTGCCGTTGCAGGCTTTTAATACCTTCCACATTCTCGCCAAAGCCCATGCGCTGGCGCGGATTTCGAATGTCACTGATGTCCAAACATTGCTGGCGACCCCGGAATGGGCGCAAATGCAAAAGTTTGTGCTCGGAGGCGGCAGCAATGTGGTGCTCACCGGCGATGTCAAACCTCTTGTGCTCAAAGTCGAGGTGATGGGTCGCAGATGCGTCGGTGAAACCGCCAAGGCGTTCATCGTGGAGGCAGGCGGGGGTGAGAACTGGCACGAATTTGTCGCCTGGACGCTGGCGCAGGGTTATCTTGGCCTGGAAAACCTGGCATTGATTCCAGGCACCGTGGGTGCCGCACCGGTGCAAAACATTGGCGCCTACGGGGTCGAGCTGCAAGACCGCTTTGATTCACTGGATGCCATCGACCTGCGGACTGGCGTGGTATTCACCCTGAACGCGGCGCAGTGTGCCTTTGGTTACCGTGACTCCATCTTCAAACACACCAGCGCCTCGGATGTGCTGGCTGGTCACCAGGCGCTGGGCTTGAAAGACCGGGCCTTGATCCTGCGGGTGCGGTTTGCATTGCCCAAGCCCTGGAAGCCGGTGCTGGGTTACGCCGATATCGACAAAAAAGTGGCGGCGTATGGCGGCAGCCAGCCCACCGCGCAACAAGTCTTCGACTGGGTCTGTGAGATACGTCAGGCCAAGTTACCCAACCCGGAGGTGCTTGGCAACGCCGGCAGTTTTTTCAAAAACCCCACGGTCACCGCAGAGCAGTGCGCCGACATCATTGCCCGCGACCCTAAAGTGGTGCATTACGTGCTGGCCGATGGCTCGGTCAAGCTGGCGGCAGGTTGGCTGATTGATTCCTGCGGCTGGCGCGGCAAGTCGGTCGGGCAGGCTGGTGTGTATGAAAAGCAGGCGCTGGTGCTGGTCAACCGTGGCGCCATCAACGGCCCTGATGGCGCCACGGGTGGTGAAGTCATGACACTGGCCAAAGCCATTCAGACCAGTGTGTACGAGCGTTTTGGCATCCTGCTGGAGATCGAACCCGTTGTTATTTAACCCTTTGGCGGCGATTTTCTGCCGTTTGCATGCATCATGAAGGCTATGAAAAAAATTCTTGTTTTAGGCGGCACCGGCTTCGTGGGTACCCATGTGTGCGAGAAACTGGCTCGGGAGGGCTGGCAGGTCACCGTGCCAACGCGGCGCCGAGCCCATGCCACCCCGGTTTTGCATCTGCCAGGCTTGACCGTGCTGGAGCTTGATGTGCATGACGAAGCAGCCCTGTCGCGCGCGGTGGCCGGGCACGATGCGCTCGTCAACCTGGTGGCCATTCTTCATGGTGACCAGGCTGCGTTTGAGCATGTGCATGTGGCCTTGCCGCAAAAATTTGCACGGGCTTGTCTTGCGGGTGGCATCAGCCAGGTGGTGCATGTGAGTGCGCTCGGCGCAGATTCGCTGCAGCCAAACAAGTTGCCATCGATGTATTTGCGCTCCAAGGGCGAGGGTGAAGCGGTCTTGTTGCAAGCCGCAGAAGGCGGTAGTGCGGGGGCGGCAGCTCACAAGGGCTTTGATCTGAGCATTCTTCGCCCGAGTGTGATTTTTGGCGAAGGTGACAAGTTCTTGACCCTGTTTGCCAAATTGCAGAAGCTGTTCCCGCTGATGCCGCTGGCGGGTGCCGCCGCGCGGTTTCAGCCAGTGTGGGTGGAAGATGTGGCGAATGCCGTGGTGGCGTGCCTGAAAGGGGCCAACGGTCAGCCGTCGCCACGCATCATTGAGGTGGCAGGCCCGGAGGTTTTGACGCTCAAGGAAATTGTGCAACTGGCAGCCCAGGCCAGCGGCGTCGCAGGCGGCAGCGGGCGCCCGGTGATTGCGCTGCCCACCTGGGCCGGGCGGCTGCAGGCCACACTCATGGGCCTGGCCCCGGGTGCGCCACTGATGAGCCTGGACAACCTGGACTCCATGAAGGTTGACAACGTGGCCACGGGCAAGTGGAGAGGTCTGGCATCACTGGGCATCAAAGCCTCGGCATTGCTGCCGATTGCACGGCAATACCTCGGGCGCTGAAGGGAAAACCCGGTTGTCATGCCAGGCAATGACCCGGTAGCCTTCCAGGGGCGTTACCGGCTAAATGTTGTGGCAGGCCAGGCAAACCGCACTGTTGGTGTTGGAAACTCGCAAGAAGATAGGCGTTGCTGAATGCGGATCGTGGCAACTGGCGCACTCCACAAAGGGTACAGGCCCAGTGGCTGAAGTGGAATCGGGGCTTGTATAAAGTTGCATGTCGGTCTTGTCACGCACCCCGACATTGCCCTGCGTTGTGTCCACCCACCAAACCGGTTGCCCATTCAATAATTTCATTTGCGCGCTGTTGAAGGAGTTGTCCCGCATCAGGGTGTTGCTGTAAGTGCCGGGTGACTTTGGTGGTCCGTCTTCAGAGAGCGCACCCCCGGCGTACTGAATGCCGACTGGGTGATCGCTCCCGTTCTCGCGCCTGCTCGACGCATTGGCCTTGCTCCCCAAATTGATGTTTACGTTCATGGCCTGCACGCCGTCATGGCAGGAAAGACACAGAAGGGAAATTGAACCGACCGGTGCGCCGGGGCCCACCTGTCCAGACGTGCCCAGACTGTTGTAGGTACTGAACGCTGCCGATGTCGCATCGCGACTCCAAAGTGATCTCGAGAGCTCGGATTCATCACCGATCGGCGTATGGCAGGACAAGCAAATCGTTGCGATGGCGCTGGCGCTACCGCCCATATTGACAGTGGTCCCGGTCAGATTGTGTTTGGTCATTTGGATCTGCGCCAATACCTCTTGCGCGCAAAAAAAACCCACGCAGAGTACCGCCACGCGGGTGCTGGTCTGCCGTCGATGTGCCTTGACTAATCGAAATAGATTGTCCATCTGCGATCTGATCAGGTCGATAACCCAACTGAGCAGTAATTGCTCCTAAACGCTCAACCCACATTATGCGATACCAATGGAAAACTCACACACTTCGACGCTTTCTGATCCGACCGCAAGAAGTCGTGACCGAAGGCACGTTTGACCCTTCAGGATACAACTTTGTTACCTTGCGGCTGAAATGACCGACAACTCAAAGAAACAAGCGACTTACCTGCCGCCGCCCAGCTTCAAGAAGTCCCCATCCTTGCCCAGTGACAGCATGCCGCTCTTGGCATAAATGCCGAGCTTGGCGCGGGTGTCCACAATGTCCAGGTTGCGCATGGTCAGCTGGCCAATACGGTCCAGCGGGCTGAACGGCGCGTCTTCCACTTTTTCCATGCTCAGGCGCTCGGGCGCGTAAGTCAGGTTGGGTGACTCGGTGTTGAGCAGCGAGTAATCATTGCCACGGCGCAGTTCAAGCGTGACGGTGCCTGTGATGGCGCTGGCCACCCAGCGCTGGGCGGTCTCGCGCAGCATGATCGCTTGTGAGTCGAACCAGCGGCCCTGGTACAGCAGGCGGCCCAGTTTGCGGCCGTTGTCGCGGTATTGTTCAATGGTGTCTTCGTTGTGGATGCCTGTGACCAGGCGCTCATAGGCGATGAACAGCAGCGCCAGGCCGGGGGCTTCGTAGATGCCACGGCTCTTGGCTTCGATGATGCGGTTTTCAATCTGGTCGCTCATGCCCAGCCCATGGCGGCCGCCGATGCGGTTGGCTTCCAGAATCAGGCTCACCAGGTCCGGGTATTCCACGCCATTCAGCGCCACCGGGCGGCCTTCTTCAAAGCGCACCGACACTTCTTCAGCTTTCACCACACAGTCGTCCTTCCAGAACGGCACGCCCATGATGGGTTTGACGATCTTCATGCCGCTGTTCAAAAACTCCAGGTCTTTGGCTTCATGGGTGGCACCCAGCATGTTGCTGTCGGTGGAGTAGGCTTTTTCTGCGCTCATCTTGTAGCCAAAACCATGCGCCGTCATGAACGCTGACATTTCGGCCCGACCACCCAGTTCATCAATGAACTGCTGGTCCAGCCAGGGCTTGTAAATCTTGAGCGCCGGGTTGGTCAGCAAGCCATAGCGGTAAAAGCGCTCGATGTCATTGCCCTTGAAAGTGCTGCCGTCACCCCAGATGTTGACGTCGTCCTGTTTCATGGCCGACACCAGCATGGTGCCAGTCACTGCGCGGCCCAGCGGCGTGGTGTTGAAGTAAGTCACACCTGCGGTCGAGATGTGAAACGCACCACTTTGCATGGCGGCGATGCCTTCAGCAGCCAGTTGCGGGCGGCAGTCAATCAGGCGGGCTTTTTCAGCGCCATATTCCATCGCCTTGCGTGGAATCTCGTCGTAATCCGACTCGTCGGGCTGGCCCAGGTTGGCGGTGTAGGCGTAGGGCAGGGCGCCTTTGAGCTTCATCCAGTGCAGCGCGGCGCTGGTGTCAAGTCCGCCTGAAAAGGCGATGCCAACC
>CAISLL010000303.1 GCA_903886165.1 uncultured beta proteobacterium
CCAGGACGGCTCGGGGCGGTTCAACGGAGTGTCAAAGTGCACCACTTGCATCAAGCCATGCACACCGGCATCTGTGCGGCCGGCACACAGGGTTGAGACACGGTGATCGGAGAACTGGCTCAAGGCCGTTTCTAGCCGGTCCTGCACGGTTTTTCCGGAACTTTGACTTTGCCAGCCCTGGTAATGGCCACCGTGGTAACTTATACCGAGCGCGATCCGCACACGGCCATGCAGGCCATCGTTATCAACCTGCGTTTGTGGTGTCAAAGCTGCTTGAGCGCGCGTTGCGCCTTTGCTTTCATTTCCCCGCTTGCCTCAGCGATGACTTCCTCGATCAGTGCGCGGGCGCCGTCATCGTCTCCGATGGCCTTGAATTCGTCTGCCAGTGCAAGCTTGGTCTCAAGCGGGTCGTCAGCGGTGTCTACAAAAGCGCCCGCTTGCGTGACCGGTTCTTCAAGAGGTTCCAGACTTGGCCCGCTTGAGGCATTGGCGGTTTCAGAAATCTCGCCGGGCTTGGTCAAGGCGAAATCCAGGGTCAGGGCGTCCATGTCAAAATCCATTAGACCGGTGTCTTCGATGGCGGTTTGCGGCCTGGGCAGAGGGGATATCACCTGGGTCTTGCTAAATGGGTCATCGTCGAGCGCCATCGGGATCGGATTGGTTGCTTCCGGCGTCACCGATTTTGGTTCCTCAAGCCATGCCGGCTCGGTGGACTGTTCAGGCGCAGCCAAGCCAGGGGCGGCGGCTGGATGTGTCGGCAATTCAAGCGTGCCAAAGTCTATTTCTGAGGCCTCACTCTCTGCTACATCCGGCAATTCCGGCAACGCCGGCTCAACTGCCGGGGCTGGCCGTGCGGGCGGTGCAGGTGCATCCGGCAAGTCGGGCTCGTCAAGCGAGAAGTCCAGGTCGAGGTCCAGTTCGCCGTTGCCAGTGCCAGCGAAATCCAGATCAACTGAAGTGCCCGCCCCGGCCATGCCCACGCTGGAAACGCCTGCGTCCAGGGGGGCGGGCCGTGATGGCGTATTGAAATTGCCGGGTGGCTGACCACCGGGAAGGTACAGTGCGTTGTCAGGGTCAAGCGAAAGCCCCATCTCGCAAATTTGCTCCCATTCAGGGCCAACACCATCGGACAGGTTAAAGGCGAGGGTTGCAATGGCTTCAAAGGCCTTGGCATCCCGGCGCTTCGCGTAAATTTCCAGCAGTTTTTGATGGATAGCCAACCGCTCCGGACGCGTCCTGAGTGCGTCTTTCAGTATTTCTTCTGCTTGCAGGTCGCGTCCGTAGGCCAGATAAACATCGGCTTCAGCCACGGGGTCAACTTCATCCACAGCATTCAGTTGGCTGGGCGAATAAATCATGGAAGAGCCGGTGGCAGGACCTTCATTTGTGTCTATGTGCTGGCCGCCACTGCTGCCAAAAAATGACTCGGGCTGCAAGTGGCTGTCGCCGAACGTGCTGTCCTTGCTTTCTGATTTCTTGCGTTGTCTGGCTCTGTAAAAGCCAAATCCAGCCAGCAAAGCGACCAGGCCCAAACCCGCAGCTGGGACCAGTGGATCTTCCAGCAGGGTGTCCATCAAAGTTGGCTCGGTTGCCAGCGGAATGGGTGCTGGCGCTGCTTTTGAAGCGGGTTTTACTGGCGCCGGGGTCGGCATGCTGGCTGATGCCGGTGTGGCTGCAACCGTGATGGCGGGAGCGGGAACCGGTGCCGCCACTGAGGTTGCAAGCACTGGTGGCTGTGCAGGTATATCGGCGACCGGTTTGACGCTGGGTGGGGCCGCAGGTGTGGCTGCCGCTGCACTTGATGCGGCGGCGATCTTGCTCAACTCTTGCAGGTTCTTGCCTAGTTCCGCGGCGCGATCGGCCGTGGCCTTGGCATTTTTTGCCTGAGCCAACTGGTCCTCGGTGCTCTTGCCAGTGACGACGCCTTTGGACAGAGTGAGTTTGTCCGGTGTGGTGGAGCCGGGCTTCTTGTCTTCTACGCTGGCCTGCAACTTCCCGCTCACCTCCCGGCTGGATGGTGCGACCTGTGTGGCTGGTGCGGCCCCAGCCAGCTTGCGCCTGAATTCATTGAAATTGTTGCTTTGCGCCACGATGATCCGGCTGGCTTCAGCCGGCGCGGTGGTGGTCGATTGCGCCTCAGTTGGCAGCGTAACAATTGCGCCAGCCTTGATGCGGTTCACGTTGTCACCTATGAATGCGTCCGGGTTGGCACGTAACATGGCAACCAGCATCTGGTCAAGGGAGACGTTGGCGAGTTTGTTGGCGGTGGCAATGCGCCCGGCGGTTTCACCTGGCTTGACGACGACTTGCTGTGCGTCTGCGCTATTTGTCTGGACCGGCATCTTGGGTGCTGGACTCGGCTTGGCTGCAGCTGCAGGCCGTGCTTTTGGTTCGGTCGCGTCCGGGACGACCTTGGACTGGGCCGGGGCTTGCGCTGGAGGTCGCGCCGGCGCGGGTGCCTGTGCTGGTGTGATGCTCGTCACGGCTGTTGCGCTCATGCCGGGTGGGTCAAACAGCATGGTGTAGTCGCGCACGATTCGCCCGGTGCTCCAACTGGCTTCCAGGATCATGTCGACAAATGGCTCGTTGACGATGCGGTCGCCACTGAGTCTGAGGTAGGCGCGACCATTCGTATGCCGTTGCAATGTGACCTGCAGGCCACTCATTGCAGGGTTGTACTCCAGCCCGGCAGATTTGAAGGCGTCTGGCGTGGCCACCTTGGCATTGAGGGTTGCGGCTTCTTCGGCGTTGATGTCCAGAATGTCGATTTCAGCTTTCAGCACCTGCCCCAGGGCCGACTGTACGTTCACTCGTCCCAACGACAAGGCATTCGCAGGGGTTCCCCATAGGCCCATAAGCGCAGCTGCGGCCACGGCGCTTAGTTGCCATCGCTGAGATTTAGCAATCAATTTGTCAACTCCTATTAGGCAACCTGCAAAGTGTGGGTTGTATTGCGCACGCTCGGCTACATCTTTAAACAATCAAAACAACCATAGCATCAATAGCTTAGCATGACAAGTTGAGACGACTGATGAGCTTGAAGTCGGCCGCCGCCAAGTGCCTGTGCCTGATTCTATGTTGCAGAGTGACAACGCCATTTCACTCTTGCGCGAGGGACAGGCATGCAACCAGACTGACAACGTCATTCATCCATCCTCATGCCTGCAGCAGGATTCGCAGCATGCGGCGCAGTGGCTCGGCCGCACCCCAAAGCAACTGGTCACCCACGGTGAATGCGCCCACGTATTCTGGCCCCATGGCGAGTTTGCGGATACGTCCCACCGGAATGGTCATCGTGCCGGTAACCGCAACGGGAGTCAGGTCTTTGATGGTTGCCTCGCGTGTATTGGGGACCACTTTGACCCAGGCGTTGTCCGCGGCAATCATGGATTCAATGTCGGCAGAAGGCACGTCTTTCTTGAGCTTGAACGTCAGCGCCTGGCTGTGGCAACGCATGGCGCCAATGCGAACGCAAAAACCATCTACCGGTGTTTCGACGCTGCCAAATGCAGCACCCTGGCCGAGGATCTTGTTGGTCTCCGCCATTCCTTTCCACTCCTCGCGGGACATGCCCCAACCGGCTTCGTCGGATTGTTTGCCCAGACCGAGGTCCTTGTCGATCCAGGGGATCAATGAGCCGCCCAGAGGTACGCCAAAGTTGGTGGTTTCGGCGGTACTCAAAGCGCGCTGCTTCGCGATCACCTTGCGGTCAATTTCCAGAATGGCGGACTTGGGGTCGTCCAGCAGTGCCCGGACTTCCGCGTTGAGGGTGCCAAATTGTGTTAGTAACTCGCGCATGTGCTGGGCACCGCCGCCACTGGCTGCCTGATAAGTCTGCGTGCTCATCCATTCGACCAAGCCCGCTTTGTAAAGGGCGCCAACACCCATCAACATGCAGCTCACAGTGCAGTTGCCGCCGATCCAGTTGTTGCCGCCTTTGCTCAGGGCGGCCTTGATCACCGGTAAATTGACGGGGTCGAGAATGATGACAGCATCGTTGTTCATGCGCAACGTGGATGCCGCATCAATCCAGTGGCCCGTCCAGCCCGCTGCGCGCAGTTTTGGAAACACCTCGGTGGTGTAGTCGCCGCCCTGGGCGCTGATGATGATGTCGCATTTTTTCAGGGCGTCGATGTCAAACGCGTCTTTCAGTGTTGTCTCGTTCTTTGTCCACAAGGGCGCTGCGCCGCCTGCATTGGACGTAGAGAAAAACACCGGCTCGATCAGGGCGAAATCACCTTCAGTTTGCATGCGGTCCATTAGGACGGAACCCACCATGCCACGCCAACCGACCAAACCTACCAGATTGCCCACTTTCATCACATTGCCCTTTCAAATTGTTGAATCGCCATTGTTTGGCTTGCGCCGCCAGGTTTCAGACCTGCTATTTGATTGCCCTGACCACTGCATCGCCCATTTCACGCGTGCTGACCCGTGTGCTGCCAGCGCTGAAGATGTCAGCGGTGCGCAGACCTTGTGCCAGGACGGTCTTGACGGCCGCTTCAATGCGGTCTGCCGCTTGCGCCTGGTCAAGACTGAAGCGCAACATCATGGCGGCACTCAGGATGGTGGCCAGCGGGTTGGCGATGCATTTGCCCGCAATGTCAGGTGCGCTCCCGTGGCTGGGTTCAAACAGCCCCTTGTTGTCAGCATTCATCGAAGCCGAAGGCAACATGCCAATTGAGCCCGTCAGCATCGAAGCTTCGTCGCTCAGGATGTCGCCGAACATGTTGCCGGTGACGACCACGTCGAACTTTTTCGGCGCTCGCACGAGTTGCATGGCGGCGTTGTCCACATACATGTGGTCCAGTGCAACGTCAGGGTACTGCAGGCCGACCTCTGTGACGACATCTTTCCAGAACTGGAAGGTCTCCAGCACATTGGCTTTGTCGACGCTGGTGACGCGCCCCTCCGAGCCTGCCGCCTTGCGCTTGCGTGCCGCTTGGAATGCCACATGGGCAATGCGCTCGATTTCCGGGCGGCTGTAGCGCATGGTATCGAAAGCTTCTTCGGCGCCGGGGAAGTGACCGTCCACTGCCAAGCGGCGGCCACGGGGCTGGCCAAAATAGATGTCGCCGGTCAATTCGCGGATGATCAAGATGTCCAGGCCTGCAATCAGCTCAGGTTTCAGGCTGGAAGCCCCCACCAGTTGCTCGTAACAGATGGCAGGGCGGAAATTCGCAAACAGCCCGAGGTGCTTGCGCAGTCCCAAAATGGCTTGCTCCGGGCGCAGTGGACGGTCGAGTTTGTCGTACTTCCAGTCTCCGACAGCACCAAACAGTACCGCGTCAGCGTCTTTGGCCAGCGCCAAGGTGGATTCGGGCAATGGGTGGCCGTGGGCCTCGTACGCGGCACCGCCAACCAGTGCTGTTTCCATTTCGAATCCCAGATCCAGGGCACGCAGCACCTTGACCGCTTCGGAAACTATTTCGGTACCAATCCCGTCACCGGGTAAAACGGCTATCTTCATGATTTTTCGCTATCTAATATGTAGCTTCTTATGCAAGCATGGTATGGGCTAACCAGGGTTTTTGTGCTAAACGTTCGGCCTCGAAGGCCTTGATTCTGTCGGCGTGGCGCAAGGTCAGGCCAATGTCGTCCAGACCGTTGAGCAGGCAGTACTTGCGAAAGGCCTGCACGTCAAACGGGAGTTCGGCACCATCAGGTTTGACAACAAGCTGCTGTTCCAAGTCGATGGTCAGGGTGTACCCCGGAAACACAGCGACCTCGTTGAACAGGTCTCCCACTTGCGCCTCCGTCAACACGATCGGCAACAGCCCATTCTTGAAACTGTTGTTGAAAAAAATGTCGGCATAACTGGGGGCAATGATGGCGCGAAAACCGAATTGATCCAGCGCCCAAGGTGCATGCTCACGTGATGACCCACATCCAAAATTTTTCCTCGCCAACAAGATCGAGGCTCCCTGATAGCGTGGTTGGTTCAACACAAAATCAGGGTTGGGTCTGCGGCTGGAGGGATCCTGCCCGGGGTGACCAGCATCCAGATAACGCCACTCGTCAAACAGGTTTTGACCAAACCCGGTTTTGCGGATGGATTTCAGGAACTGCTTGGGAATGATGGCGTCGGTGTCAACATTTTCCCGATCCATCGGGGCGACCAGACCCTTGTGTAAGATAAATTTTTGCATGGACTAGCCTCAGTTTTTCTTGGCTGCGCCTTCGATGGCTGAGCCAGCCTTCTGCAGGTCCTGACCCACGCCTTTGACGGTGTTGCAGCCCGCCAGTGTCAGCAAACTCGCCACCATCATCAATCCAATAAGTGATTTCATCAAATGCTCCTCTGACTGAAGGTCAGACAAATTTTCGGACGTCAACAAAATGGCCATGAATGGCGGCGGCAGCAGCCATTGCCGGACTGACCAGGTGGGTGCGTCCGCCAGCGCCTTGACGGCCTTCAAAGTTGCGGTTGCTGGTGGACGCGCAACGTTCACCTGGCTCAAGCCGGTCGGCATTCATGGCCAAACACATGGAGCAACCCGGCTCACGCCACTCAAACCCGGCTGCGCGAAATATCTCGTGCAAGCCTTCGCGTTCTGCCTGTTCCTTAACCAGACCGGAGCCTGGAACGACCAGCGCAAGACGGATGTTTGGGGCGATCTTTCGAGCAAGGTTTTTCACAACGGCGGCAGCCTCGCGCATGTCTTCGATGCGACTGTTGGTGCAAGAACCGATGAACACCTTGTCCACATGCAGATCGCTCAGCGCTTTGCCCGGCTCCAAAGCCATGTACTGAAGCGCACGTTCAATCGCGCCGCGCTTGTTGGCGTCTTTCTCTTGGTCTGGGTCAGGCACCCGCTCGTTGATGCCCAAGACCATTTCAGGCGATGTTCCCCACGTGACCTGCGGTACCAGCAGACTGGCATCAATGTCGATGACCGCATCAAAGTGCGCGTCAGGGTCTGAGTGCAGCGTGCGCCAATGAGCCACTGCCTGGTCCCATTCCACGGCAGCGGCTGCCTCATTGGGTGCGTTGTAGCCAGGCGCCAGCGGTCGGCCTTTGACGTATTGGATGGTTTTTTCATCCACGGCCACCAAGCCCGCCCGCGCGCCAGCTTCGATTGCCATGTTGCAGACCGTCATGCGGCCTTCCATGCTGAGCGCACGGATCGCGCTGCCGCCAAATTCGATGGTGTAGCCGGTGCCGCCAGCTGTGCCAATTTTGCCGATGATCGCCAGCACAATGTCCTTGGCACCACAACCGCGTGGTGTTGTGCCATCAACACGCACCAGCATGTTCCTGGCCTTTTTGGCCAACAGGGTCTGGGTTGCCATCACGTGCTCGACCTCGCTGGTGCCAATGCCGTGGGCAAGCGCGCCAAATGCACCATGAGTGGAGGTGTGGGAGTCGCCGCACACAACCGTCATGCCCGGCAGCGTGGCGCCATTTTCAGGTCCAATCACATGCACGATGCCTTGTCGGCGAGACATGAAAGGAAAGTATGCGGCGGCGCCGTATTCCTTGATGTTGGCATCGAGCGTCATGACCTGCTCTTTGCTGGTCGGGTCGGTGATGCCGTCATAACCAAGTTCCCACCCCGTGGTGGGTGTGTTGTGGTCGGCGGTAGCGACGATGGCGCTGACACGCCAGAGCTTGCGGTTTGCCTGACGCAAGCCTTCAAACGCTTGTGGGCTGGTGACTTCATGCACCAGATGCCGGTCGATGTAGAGCAGGGCGGTGCCGTCGTCTTCTGTGTGGACGACGTGTTCGTCCCAGAGTTTGTCGTAAAGGGTGCGTCCCATCGTGGTTCCTTGGTAAGCCCGGGATTTTAATCGGTCAGGAGAAATAGATCGTTCGCAAACAAAGAAGCCCGCCGGAGTTGCTGCCGGCGGGCTTTGCAAAAAGCTCAGGGCTATTAGCGATCGAGCACGGGTTAAACGTCGCGCGTGACAGAGCCGGTGAACAACTGACGCGGGCGGCCAATTTTGTACTCCGGGTCGCTGATCATTTCATTGAGCTGGGCAATCCAGCCGACGGTGCGTGCCAAGGTGAAGACGCCCGTGAACAGGTTCACAGGGATGCCGATGGCGCGCTGCACAATGCCGGAATAAAAATCAACGTTCGGGTACAGCTTGCGGGAGACAAAGTATTCGTCTTCCAGGGCAATCTTTTCAACTTCTTTGGCCAACTTGAACAGCGGGTCGTTTTCGAGGCCCAGTTCTGCCAACACCTCGTTGCAGGTTTCTTGCATCAATGTGGCACGAGGGTCGTAGTTTTTGTACACACGGTGACCAAAACCCATCAGCTTCACGCCGGAGTTCTTGTCCTTGACCTGTTCCATGAATTGACCGACCTTGGCGACGCCACCCTGGCGTTGAATGTCCTCCAGCATGTTCAGACAGGCTTCGTTGGCGCCGCCGTGTGCAGGGCCCCAGAGGCAAGCTACACCAGCTGCAATGGCGGCAAACGGGTTGGTGCCAGACGAACCGCACAGACGCACCGTGGACGTGGATGCGTTTTGCTCGTGATCCGCATGCAGGATGAAAATGCGGTCCATGGCCCGCTCGATCACTGGATTGACCTTGTACTCTGCACAGGGCGTGCCAAACATCATGCGCAGGAAGTTGCCGGCGTAGCTGAGGTCATTCTGGGGGTACATGTAAGGCTGACCGATTCCGTATTTGTAGGCCATGGCCACCAGTGTCGGCATTTTTGCGATCAGGCGGATGGCGGCAATTTCACGGTGCGCCGGGTTGTTGATGTCGGTGCTGTCATGGTAGAACGCAGACAAGGCACCGACCAGACCGGTCAGGACCGCCATGGGGTGCGCGTCACGACGGAAACCACGCAGGAAAAACTGCATCTGCTCGTTGACCATCGTGTGGTTGATGACGAGTTTGTGGAAGCTGTCGCGCTCATCCTTGTTAGGTAGCTCCCCTTTGAGCAGCAGGTAGCATGTATCAAGGTAATCGCACTGTGTTGCCAACTGTTCGATAGGGTAGCCACGGTACAGCAACTCACCCTTGTCGCCATCAATGTAGGTGATTGCAGACTGGCATGAGGCTGTGGACAAAAAGCCCGGGTCATAAGTGAACATGCCGGTTTGGCCATAAAGCTTGCGAATGTCAATCACATCCGGGCCCACGGTGCCTTGATACACCGGCAAATCAACGCTGGGGCTGCCGTTGCTAAACGACAGGGTGGCTTTATTTTCAGCTAGCTTCATTGTGACCTTTCAGGTGGTTCTTTCAACATACTTAAAACTTCGCAGACTTCGTCTTGCTCCAGATTTGCATCAACTTGGGCCAACGTTTTGCGACCAAGGTGCAAATCCAGCAGGTCTGAATCGCTTAAATCCATTAGAACGTTCAGACCTTGCACCTGCTTGACAGTCAGAGTGGATGCGTACTTCTTGAAGAAACGTTCTATAAAAATGTCGTTTTCAAGCAAGCCACGGCGGCATCGCCACCGCAGCTTGCTGAGCATTCTTTCATCAATGAGATTGCCGGGTGCATCCATGCTTGGTGTTGGCAAATGCTCGGGCTCAGATGGCCCGGCGCACCATCAACTCTTTGATTTTGCCAATCGCCTTGGTGGGGTTCAAGCCCTTCGGGCACACGTCCACACAGTTCATGATGGTGGTGCAACGGAAAAGACGATAAGGGTCTTCCAGGTTGTCCAGGCGCTCGCTGGTGGCGTCATCACGGCTGTCGGCAATGAATCGGTAGGCCTGCAACAGACCCGCCGGACCGACAAATTTGTCTGGATTCCACCAGAACACCGGGCAACTGGTGGAGCAACTGGCGCATAAGATGCACTCGTACAAGCCATTGAGTTCTTCGCGCTCTTCCGGGCTTTGCAGACGCTCTTTTTCAGGGGGACGGGTGTTGTTGACAAGGTAAGGTTTGATCGAGTGGTACTGCTTGAAAAACAGCGTCATGTCGACGATCAGATCTCGCACGACCGGCAGGCCAGGTAGTGGTTTGAGAACGATGGTGTCTGGCAGTGTGCGCAAGTTAATGAGACAGGCCAAGCCATTCTTGCCATTGATGTTCATTGCATCCGATCCGCAAATGCCTTCGCGGCATGAACGTCGATAAGAGAGTGTCGGGTCAAGGGCCTTGAGTTTCACCAGCGCGTCGAGCAGCATGCGTTCACTGCCATCGAGTTCGAGCTCCAGTGTTTGCATATAGGGTTTTGCGTCGGTATCCGGGTTGTAACGGTAAATTTGAAAGGTACGTTTTGCCATGGTGTGCTTTCTGATTCGACTGGATTCAGGAGGTCGAGAATTGGGCTGGACTTAGAAGGTGCGAACTTTGGGCGGAATGGATTCGACGGTCAGTGGTTTCATGTTCACTGGCTTGTAGCTCAGACTGTTCGTGGCACTGTCCCACAAGGTGTGCTTGAGCCAGTTGGCATCATCACGGCCCAATGGGCTGGTTGGATCATCCGCGGGGCGGTCGTAATCCATGACACTGTGCGCACCGCGACACTCGTGGCGCGCCGCAGCGGACACCATGGTCGACTGAGCCACCTCGATCATGTTTTGAACCTCTAGCGCTTCAATACGCTCAGTGTTGAAAATTTGCGATTTGTCGGTCAGTTTGATATTGCCAACACGTTCACGCAATTTGGCGATTTTTGTCACCCCTTCGTCCATGCTGGCTTGTGTACGAAACACGCTGGCATGCTGTTGCATGGCATTGCGAATATCACCAGCAATGACTTGAGCGTATTCCCCTGTCGTAGCCGAGTTGAGACGGTCCAGCCTCTGGAGGGAAATGTCAGCGGCGTTTTCTGGCAGCGCTTTGTGCTCTTTATTTTTGTTGTGGTACTCGATGATGTGCAGGCCGGCAGCGCGGCCGAACACCACAATGTCCAGCAAGGAGTTGGTGCCCAGGCGATTGGCGCCGTGCACACTGACACACGAACACTCGCCGACTGCGTACAGTCCATTCACAACCTTCTGTGCGCCATTGCCGCCAGGCACAACCACCTGACCACTGATGCTGCTGGGAATGCCCCCCATCTGATAGTGATTGGTAGGAATCACCGGGATGGGTTCCTTGGTGATATCGACGTTGGCAAAGTTGTGGCCAATTTCCTGAACGCTCGGCAGGCGCAATGCGATGGTTTCTGCACCCAGGTGCGTCATGTCGAGATTGATGTAGTCTTTGTTGGGGCCGCAACCACGACCTTCCTTGATTTCCTGGTCCATGCAGCGTGAGACAAAGTCGCGCGGTGCCAGGTCCTTCATGGTGGGTGCGTAACGCTCCATGAAGCGTTCGCCGTTGCTGTTGCGCAGAATAGCGCCTTCGCCGCGGCAACCTTCTGTGAGCAACACACCCGCGCCGGCCACGCCGGTTGGGTGGAATTGCCAGAACTCCATGTCCTGTAGTGGAATGCCTGCCCGTGCCGCCATTCCAAGTCCGTCGCCGGTGTTGATAAAGGCGTTTGTGGACGCCGCGAAAATACGGCCGGCTCCACCAGAGGCCATCATCACGCTCTTGGCCTGTAAGATGTGCACTTCGCCGCTTTCCATTTCAAGGGCCGTGACACCCACTACGTCGCCTTCGGCATCGCGTATCAGGTCAAGGGCCATCCATTCCACAAAGAAGTTGGTGCGGGCCTTGACGTTTTGCTGGTACAGCGTGTGCAACATGGCGTGCCCGGTGCGGTCGGCCGCCGCACAGGCGCGTTGAACCGGCTTTTCGCCGTAATTGCTGGAGTGGCCGCCAAATGGGCGCTGGTAAATGGTACCGTCAGGGTTGCGGTCAAACGGCATGCCAAAGTGTTCAAGTTCGTAGACCACCTTGGGTGCCTCGCGGCACATGAACTCAATGGCGTCCTGATCGCCCAGCCAATCTGACCCTTTGATGGTGTCGTAAAAATGGTAGTGCCAGTTGTCTTCGGCCATGTTACCCAGACTTGCCCCAATGCCGCCTTGTGCAGCCACAGTGTGCGAGCGTGTCGGAAATACTTTTGAGAGCACGGCGACATTGAGCCCCGCATTGGCGAGCTGAAGCGACGCGCTCATCCCGGCGCCGCCCGCGCCGATGATGACGACATCAAATTTGCGCTTGGTAAGTTTCGAAGTTGCAGTCATGGTAAATTTTGTGTTAGTTATTGGTAAGTGCACCCAGGTGGCAGGAGTGACCTGGGATGCAGAGGCCTGGAGTTCTGAATCCGGGCGCCTTACAGGCGCCAGAGGGCTTCAATGGCACCGCCGGTGCAAGCAACCAGCCACACGATGGCAAACACGTGCAGTACCAAACGCACGGCATAGGGTTTAACGTAATCCTGGAAGATATTGCGCATGCCAATCCAGACGTGGAACAGCATGGAGAGCAGAACCAGGAGTGTGAGCGATTTCATCCACTGCGGGGAAAAAATGCCAGCCCACAGTTCATAGCCAATGGGCCCTTTGCTGAAGATCAGCTGAGCCAGTACCACCACCGTGAAAAGCGCCATCAGGACAGCCGTGAC
>CAISLL010000304.1 GCA_903886165.1 uncultured beta proteobacterium
ATAGACCTGGGTGGGCTTCTCCTGGGCAAAGAAGGCTTGCACGGCTGCCTGATTGGTGAGATCAAGCTCGGCATGGGTGCGGGTGATGATGTTTGCAGCATCCGGGGACATGGCTTGCAGTTGGCGCACGATTGCCGAGCCCACCATGCCCCGGTGTCCGGCAACGTAAATTCTGGGCGATGAGATCATGCGGTTTATTCCTGCGTGGGCTGCCGCGCTTCGCCCACCATGGCGCTTGGCGCATTTGCAGTGAGCATGGATGAGGTGGCTGATGCAGCGGCTTCTTGCCGCAAGGCCTCAATCTCAGCCCGGAGCAACTCATACTCTGTGATCTTGCGTTTTAAAAACCGCCCGGCCAGGGCCGTTTTCTCGGAAATTCCCGCCGGGGTAAGAAAGTAGGCGTACGCCAATTTGCGCTTGTTGCTTTGAAAGTTGTGTACTTTCAACAGGCCTTTGTCTAGCAGCGCTTTCAGGCAAAAATTGGTTTTGCCCAGGCTCACACCCAACGCCGCAGCCAAATCCCGTTGATTCATCTGCGGGTTGGCTTCCAGCAAACGCAACACCTTAAGGTGTGTTTTCTGATGGATGTTGATTTGATCCGACATTTAAGGGCGAGGCGGCAATTTCTGCCGCAATCATGTGTTCATGGATTGAACGCATGGTATCACGCCCTCAAAAATGGATTCCCCGCATCATCTGCTGCATCGCCACCGCCTCGGCTGACAACGACTGTTTGGCGGGCTTGTCACCCGGTTTTGCGCCTTTTGCCGCAGATGAATCCGGGAACATTCTGAAACTGGTGTTCATGGCAATCTGGGCCACACGCGGGAGCAAGGCATGCAAAACCTGTCCGGTGATGCCAAGGCGTGTTGCAATGCGAACGGGCTTGAAGATGCAAGCCTGGGCCACCATGTCGGCGGCTTCTTCCGGGCTCAAGGTTGGCACGTTGTTGTACAGACCGGTGGGCGCAATCATGGGTGTGCGCACCAGCGGCATGTTGATGGTGGTGAAGCCAATGCCCTGGTCCGCAAATTCGCTGCTGGCGCAACGCGTCCAGGCGTCCAGTGCGGCTTTGCTCGCCACATAGGCACTGAAGCGCGGAGCGTTCGTCAGCACACCAATGCTGCTGATGTTCACCACATGGCCACGGCGCTTGGCCACCATGCCGGGCAAAAAACCGGTGGTGACGCGCAGGCAACCAAAATAGTTCAGTTGCATGGTGCGTTCGTAGTCGTGAAAGCGGTCATAGCTTGATTCAATGGCACGGCGAATGGAGCGACCGGCGTTGTTGATCAAGAAGTCGACGCCGCCATGCTCGGCGTTCACTTGTTGGACAAAGGCCTCACAATCTTCTGCATCAGAAATATCAACCGCATAGGCCACAAATTGATAGCCTCGCGCGACCGCCTCAGCACAAGCGTCATTGAGCTTGCTCTGGTCACGCGCACAGATCAATGTGACTGCGCCTGCTTCGGCAAACTTGTGGGCTGCAGCCAATCCAATACCAGATGAACCACCTGTCACCAGCACCACTTTGCCCCCGACAGTGCCACGCAAGGAACGGTCAATATGCAGGTCGGGGTCAAGATTGCGCTCCCAATAATCCCACAAACGCCAGGCGTAGTCTTTCAAATTCGGGCAGGTCACCCCGGTCCCTTTGAGCGCAGCCAGGGTGTCACGGCAATCAAAGCGCGTGGGGTAGTTGACAAAGGTCAGCATGTCCTCCGGCAGGCCGAGGTCGTTCATGATGGCGTTGCGCACCCGGCGCACTGGCGCAAGTGCCATCAGCCCTTTGGTCACGCTGCGCGGTATGAATCCGAGCAGCGCGGCATTGATGAAAAGGTTCATCTTGGGCGCATGCGCGGCTTTGCTGAAGATGTCCAGGACATCACCCACCCGGTAACCTTCCGGGTCAACCAAGTGGTAGCATTTTTTGGCAATATCGTTTTGATGACTGATCACAGTCAGGGCGTCCACCACGAAGTCGACCGGCACGATGTTGATGCGCCCGCCTTCCAGACCCACTGACGGCATCCACGGCGGCAGCAACTGGCGCATGCGCTGGATCAGCTTGAAAAAGTAATACGGCCCGTCAATCTTGTCCATCTCGCCGGTGTTGCTGTCACCGACGACCATCGCCGGGCGGTAAACCGACCAAGGCACCTTGCACTCCTGGCGAACGATTTTTTCGCTCTCATGCTTGGTCATGAAATACGGGTGCTCGTAGTTCTCGGCCTCACTGAACATGTCTTCCCGAAACACGCCTTCATACAAACCGGCAGCCGCGATCGAGCTCACATGATGAAAGTGCCCGGCATCAATGGCCTTGGCCAACTCGATGGTGTTGCGGGTGCCATCCACATTCACCTCGATCTGGCTGGTCGCATCTGCGCCCAGGTCATAGATGGCGGCCAGGTGGTAGACATGGTCAACCTTGCCTTTGAGTTGCTTGACGGCCTCTGCAGACACGCCCAGCTTTTTGCTGGTAAGGTCACCAAACACTGGCACAAGGCGCGCCGCGCTGGCCGCACAAAACTCACGCAAGGCTTTGACCTTGCCCTCGCTGTCCTTGCGGATCAATACATGAACCACCGAGCCTTTGCGCTCAAGCAGCTTCTTGACCAAGCGTTTGCCAATGAACCCGGTGGCGCCCGTGACGAAATATTGCATAGAAAACTCCATTCGAATCCAGCATTTTTGCCTGAGTTGGGTGGCTCCGGCGTCAGCATAAACCCGTGTAAGCGCGAAATATTGCAGGACAAATTAGAAAGCAGCATCTACACGTTTTGTTCACCACACCCTAAAGTAGCGTCCATGCACGGGCATCTTGCCGGGCACTGTATCACCTCATTTTTCACTTCCAACCGGAGAACCCCATGGTCACCAAACTGAAAAAGAAAGCTGCCGCCAGCAGCAAAACCACACCCGATTTGTCAAACTCAATCAAAGACTCGGCGCAACAGATTTGGCAGGCTGGTCTGGGCGCGTTCAACAAGGCGCAGGCAGGGGGAACCAAGGCCTTTGAAGCGCTGGTGAAAGAAGGCGTGAGCTTGCAGCGCAAGACCCAGTCGGCTGCCGAAGAAAAAATCTCGGAGGCCACCCACAAAATGACCAGCATGGCGACCGACATTTCCAGCAAGGCGTCTGGCCAGTGGGACAAACTCGAGAACATTTTTGAAGACCGCGTAGCCAAGGCCCTGAACAAGTTGGGGGTGCCGTCCGCCAAAGACGTCGATGCCCTGATTGCACGGATCGACGCACTCAACGCCAGCGTGCAAAAGCTGTCCCCGACGAAGGTCGCAGCCAAGACAGCGCCAAAGCCCGCAGCAAAGGCTGCAAAAATGCCCGCCCCCAAGGCTGTCGCCAAGACAACAACCAAAGCGCCCGTCAAGATCACTGAGCCAGCCATCAAACCAGCAGCCCGCAAGTCTGCCGCGCGCAAAGCACCTGCAGCGGTTGCAGTCAGCACGGAGGCCGCCAAAGACCAGACAAACGCGGTTTGACAACCGCCCGATCGGCCCTAAACTCCGACCACCATGAAGCATCCGACGTCTCCTGCATCACGCTCTGCGCCCAGAATTGCGTTGGCTCTGGCAGGTGGTGGGCCACTGGGTGCCATCTATGAGATTGGTGCCCTGTGCGCGTTGCAGGAGTCCCTGCTGGGCATCAACTTTACCCAGTTGCAGCATTACGTGGGAGTGTCGGCAGGCGGCTTCATCGCAGCGGGGCTGGCCAATGGCATGACACCGCAGCAGCTTTTTAGCTTGTTCATTGAAGACCGTCGGCGCCAGACTGAAGCGTTTGACCCCTCCTGGCTCTTGCGGCCAGCTTTTTCCGAGTATTTCTCCCGCAGCCTGCGCTTGCCTGAGCTGATTCTTTCCGGCGCGCTTTACAACGGCACGGGGCGGCGCTCACTCATGAGTGCTCTGGAGCGCCTGAGCCCGAGCCTCCCGACAGGCATCTTTTCAAATGCACAGATCGACGTGGAGTTGACGCGCCTGTTCTCCAGACCGGGGCGCACCAACGATTTTCGTCAGCTCAAAAAAAGGCTGACGCTGGTGGCCACCCACCTCGACAGTTGCAAGCCCGTCGCGTTTGGGCGCACTGGCTGGGACCATGTGCCGATTTCCAAAGCCGTCCAGGCCAGCGCGGCATTGCCAGGCTTGTTTCCGCCCGTGGAAATTCAGGGCCAGCACTACTGCGATGGCGCACTGATCAAGACCATGCATGCCTCCATCGCGCTGGACGAGGGCATGGACCTGATGTTGTGCCTCAATCCGCTGGTGCCTTTTGACGCCTCAGCCCCCTCGCCTGACGATGAACTCGCCACACTGAGCCCCTGGGCCTCCCCGGGGAAGATTCCGCGCATTGTGGACGGTGGACTGCCGGCGGTGTTGAGCCAGACCTCCAGGTCACTCATCCACTCGCGCCTGGTGCTTGGTATGAAAGCCTATGAGCAGGCCTACCCCAACACCGACATCGTGCTGATCGAGCCCAACCACCGCGACCCCGAGCTGTACCTGGCCAACACCTTCAGCTACAGCCAGCGCCGCCACCTGGCAGAGCACGCATACCAGCAAACCCGCCAGTTGTTGCGCTCGCGCCAGACCGGTCTGGGTGCCAAGCTGGGCTACCATGGCATCCGTCTGAACCATGAGGCGCTTGACGACACCCGCCGGCACCTATGCCCGCCAAGGCGCCTGCCTAGCCGCGCGGGACAGTCCTTGACCAAACTGCACAACATCATGGACAACCTGCAGCAAGTGGTCAACGTCGCTTCTCTTGAAGGTGCCAGCACATGGTAAAAAAAGCGCCCCGGCGCACTGCAGAACGCATTCTTGAAGTGACGCTGGTGCTTTTCAACCGGTTTGGCGAACCCAATGTGTCGACCACCCTGATTTCAGCCGAGCTCAACATCAGCCCTGGCAACCTGTATTACCACTACCCTGCCAAAGACGAACTGATCAACGCTCTGTTTGACCGCTTTGAGCGCGGCTTGGGCGACCTGCTGGGTGCCAGCGACGATGTGCGAGACGTGGAAGACGCCTGGTTCTTCCTCCACACGTTGTTTGAGCTGATCTGGCAATACCGCTTTTTGTACCGTGACCTGAACGACCTTTTGAGCAAGAACCGGCGGCTGGAAACCCACTTCCAGTCGATATTGAAGAGCAAGACCCGCGCCCTCAAAGCACTGCTTGACGGCATGCGGCGTGGCGGCTCCCTGCAAATTGATTCCCGCGAAATGGAAGCCACCGCCACCAGCATGGTCGTGGTGTTGACCTACTGGCTCAGCTTTGAATACGTGCGTGATCCGCGCAATGCACTGGAAGACCAGAACGCCCAAGCGGCTCTGCTCCGGGGCGCGCAACATGTGCTCAACCTTCTGGCGCCCTACCTGGAGCCCGGCCAGCGTGCCCACTTGATCCACCTGGCAGATGCCTACAATAAGGACTCCAAGTAAAAGAACAGCGCGCAGGAGACAACGATGGCCCGATGGACCCCTTTTCCCTATGCCGGGGAATACAGCTTTGACGCCAGCCGCGTCAAAAAATGCTGGGCCAGATTGCACGCTGGTGACCTTGAACCGCTGCCAACCGATTCCAAACTGCTGGATGCCTGGGCGCACTTTCACAGTGGCGAGTTTCACAAAGCCAAGACCGCAGGTATCAAGCTGGGTCCGATCGGCCTGAACGTGGCCAACAAGTCCACCTGTGTGTATGCCACCTACCTTGAGAAACACGAGGCATTGCGCCAGGAGCTGTTTTTGGAGGTCGCTGAGCGCACCGGGAACCAGATCAAGCAAGACCCCGACAACCTGAACGCCTACTACTGGCATGCCTATGCACTGAGCCGTTACAGCCAATGCATCAGTGTCGCCAAGGCGCTGGCCCAGGGACTTGGCACCAAGATAAAGACCAACCTTGAAACCGTCATCAAACGCCAGCCCAACCATGTGGACGCCCACATTGCGCTGGGCAGCTTTCACGCAGAGGTGATCGACAAGGTGGGCTCGCTGATTGGTGCCATGGCCTACGGGGCCCACCGCGACACCGGCATGAGCCTGCTCTCGCAAGCCCTTCAGCTACAAAAAGAATCGGCAGTGGGCATGCTCGAATACGCCCATGCCATGCTGATGTTTGACGGTGAAAAAATGATGATCGAAGCCAATCGCCTGTACCAGTTGGCTGCGCGCACTACCCCCATGGATGCCCTGGAGCGGCTGGACCTCGAACTGGCACGCACCGAATTGGCAGATTGATTGCAACCTGTTTTTATATAATTTGGACTTCTAGTCCATTATTTACAAGCGCAACTAGCTATCTAAAAGATAGCGCCTTAATCCCCCCAGGGCAACATAAGCATCAACAGGCAAAGCCGCTCGAATTCAGGCGCAAACTGGTCAATGATGGCCTGCGGGTCAGGGCACAGGGTGGTATCGCTGATGACGCCAAACTGCACACCACCGCCATAACTCAAGATCGACACACCCAGACCGACCGAGCCAGACTGCGGCACCCAGAACAGCGCCTGCTCCAGGGTGGCACCGCAAAACCTGAGTTTTTCCCGCGGCCCCGGCACATTGGTCATCACGGCGGTGGTCTTGCGTGAAAACAGGTTCAGCAAGGCGTCTTGCGCCGGCTTGACCAACACGCCCGCCACCGCCAGCAAGGCAAACGCCAGCAAAGGCTGCATGCTGCCTTTAAGTTCACCCATGCGCCGGCGCACTTCAAACACCCGCTGCACCGGGTTGTCCAGCCCAATCGGCAACACCACCGGCGCCAGACCGAACTGATTGCCCAGCTTGTAAGCCTCGGACATCGGGCGCAGGTTCACCGGCACCATGGCGCGAATTTCCTTGCCCGCCACCGCGTCACCCTGGGTCCGCAAATACTGTGCAATGGCACCTGCCACACAGGACAGCAACACGTCGTTGATGGAACAGTGCAATGCCTTGCCCACCGCGCGCACTTCATCCAGCGGGATCGGCTGACACCAGGCCACGCGCTTGGCAGTGCCGGGCGTGCCTTTGAGCCGCGTAGGGGAGTCGTCGGACATCAGCGCCAATGCCGCACCATCTCGCACCACCTGGTACGCCATCCGCGCCACATCGGCTGAACCGCTGAGGCCCTTGCTGAGGCCTTTTTCAATCAGTTTCTCAACGCTGTTGCGCGGGTCGCCCAGCGCCGTGAATGCCTGCTCGGCCCCCACACCTGCGGCCTCCAGCGCCTTCACGGTGGCCAGCGTCAATGGCTCAATGACAGTGTGCGACATCCAGTCTTCAGCGGCCTCCCGGCCGGTGGAGGCACTGGCTCGACCCCTGTGCTGCGGCGGCTCACTGCCGCCGTCCACCAGCGACTGGATCACGGCAATCAGGGCCAGGCCGTCGGCGATGCAATGATGAATGCGCACCAGCATCGCTGAACCACCGTCAAAATGCTCGACCAGGCGAAATTCCCAAAGCGGGTAGCGCATGTCCAGCGGTTGCATGGCCAGTTCACCCAGGCGCGCCTGCAAGGCCTGCTCCGGGTATTTGCGGGAAATTGCCGGCAGTTTCTCGCGCAGCACATGACGATGGATGTCAAATTCGGTGTCGGTCACCCAGCTTGCACCGGTGGCGTCCTGCTGCACACGCTGGGTAAAACGCGGGTATTGCAGCAGCCGCTCCTGAATGCGGTCACGCGCAACATCAAAACCAACGGCGGGCTTGATGATCCACACCCCCAGAATCATCATCAGGTTGCTGCTTGAGTCCATGCGTAGCCAGGCGGTGTCAACCTTGCTCATGCGCTCAACTATGAAAGTGGGAGTGAATCTCTTGACCATGCTGCCGTATGTTTGGGATAGGTTCTCTATTTTGTGGGCAAAACGCCCCTTAAGATAGCCCTTGGAAACCCTTATCACTCGCAACCTGACCCAAGAGAGACTGAATTTTTATGTCTGACCTGAAAGCCAAATTCGAAGCCGCCGCCGCCAACTCAAAAAACCTGAGTGAACGCCCCGACAACATGACCTTGCTGAAACTCTACGCGCTGTACAAGCAAGGCAGCGTGGGCGACAACAGCGAGAAAAAACCCGGTTTTACCGACATGGTGGGCCGCGCCAAGTGGGACGCCTGGAACACCCTCAAAGGCACCCCCCAGGCCGACGCCATGCAGCAGTACATTGACCAGATCGAAGCACTCAGCTGATCAAGCCTTGCGGGTCGATGGTTTACGCTCGGCCTTCACATCGGCCACTTTCAGCGGCGCGGTTTGAACAAGTAAGGCATCCAGGTTTTTCACGATCTCGGCCTCGATAGAGCCCTTGAACGCGCCCAGCAAGAACCCAAGGTGGGCGTGCAGTTCGAAGCGGTTCTTGGTCACCAGCAAACGGCCTTTGACGCCTGAGCGCACAAAATCGACTTCATCCGCGTGTTTGCCCTCCATGTACTCACACTGCATGGCGAATTCTTCTTCGGCCTGCTCGGCCCATTTGAAGGCCACCTTGCGCGCTTTTGCCAGACCCAGGGTGTGTTCACGAACAATGTTCAATTCAGCCATGTTGTCTCAGTAGGTTGGGGCATCGTTACTGCGCGCATTGCGTGGCAACTCAAGCGGTTCAGAGGCCCATTGTTTTAACTGTTGCGCCCGTTCGCTTGCGGGTCGCGCCGAAAGTTGCCTGACCGCATCATAAAACCTGGGCCAGTCCTGCCCCTTGCGTGCGAAAAGCGCCTCAAAACCGGGCACCAGATCGTCATAGGCCGCCTGCGCCCCAAAAGCCGCATTGTTGGCCTGCGCCACCCAGGCGTCATAACCGCTGTAGCCACCCCAGCAGGTTTTCAACGCGGCATAAGCGGCTCTGAAGTCTCGCATGGCATCAAGTTTCATAGCAAGCTGGGATTTATCTACAGGGGCAAGATGGTCAACTTGCTTGTAAATGGCAGCCAACCGCTCGCGCGTTGCGCGTGTCAGCGCACGAAACTGCTGGCGCCGGGCATCAAATGCCGCGTAATCAATGCGCGCGGTCTCTGATGCCTGCTGCAACCATAACGCACCGCCAAGGCGCTCCACAGCAGTGGCAAACGACTCGTTGAACACCGTGTCATCCGGCACATACAACACCTGATGCGAGAGTTCATGAAACAGCAGGCGTGCCACCTCACCCTCAGGGTAGTAAAGGAAAGTGTTCAGCAGGGGGTCGCCGCCCAGCCAGTTCATCCAGCCCAGAGTGGAGTAGGCCGGCACGCCATAAACACTGACCTCAAGCCCCTGCTGGCGCAGGGCTTGTGCCTCGGCCTGGGCGTCACTCTCCGAAAAATAGCCACGGTAACCCACGCACCCCACCACCGGAAAACACCAAGTTTTCAGTGTCAGCGACAACTCGGGGGCGGCCACCACGTTCCACACCACATGGCGACGCTGCAAGTCGGCATAACGGCGGTAGCTGGCGTTGTCGGGCAGATGGAGGTCGGCCACAGCAAAATGGCGAATGTCTTGCGCCAGGCGCAGACGTTGCTTCAAGGCCGCCGGTGCGCTACTGTCCGCCAGCCAGTCGTCAATGTGGCGAGTCGCCCGCATCAACTGAAAATGCCCGCCCACCGACTGCCCGTAATAACCGATGTCGGCGCAGCCGCCGAGCAACAGGGCGAGCAGCAAGCAAAGGACTACCATGGGTCCTTTCTGACCAACCATCATCACAAGGACAGACATGCTCTACAAATTCAAGTCAAAGGCCACAGGGGATCTGATTATGTTGCAGCCGAACGGGCAACGGGTGCTGGAGATCATTGGCAAACACTCGTCAGCAGAGCCCAGCGTGAAAGGCATCTTGCTGCCAGAGCAGATGCCACAGGCACTGAGCGCGTTGCAAGCAGCCATCGAGCAAGAGGACTTGCATCGCAAAGAAGCGATTGCCAAGGCAAAGGCCCAAAACCTGCCTGCGCCTCAGTTTGGCGCCATTGGCCTGCGCCAGCGCGCCCTGCCGTTCATGGACATGGTGCGCGAGTGTATGAAGGCCGAAGAGGCCATTGTTTGGGGCGTATGGTAAATTCGCCTCTGGCCCTTTTTAAACAATGTTAAAAGGCTATATTAAATATAGCTTTCAATCCCAACCAAACGCTTGGCGAGAGGTTCTTCACTTGTAGCTGCGCGCGTCTTCAATCACTTTGCCGTCATTGGGCAGGCTGCCTGGCAGCACGACCTCAACCTGACCGCGCAGCTTGGTTACATCGCGGATCGCATCCATCATCTTTTGCGACAGACCATCAGGCCCACTGCAGGCAGTTTCCACCTTGAGCGTCATCTGGTCGTTGGCCATTTCGCCGCTCACGATCAGGCGCGCCTTGAGGACCTCCGGGAAACGCTTGGCAATTTGATCGACCTGGCCAGGGTGCACAAACATGCCCCTGATTTTGGTGGTCTGGTCGGCACGTCCCATCCAGCCCTTGATGCGCACATTGCTGCGCCCGGTGGCGCAAGCACCTGGCAACACCGCCGACAAATCCCCTGTGCCAAAACGGACCAACGGGTAGATGGGGTTCAGCGTGGTGATCACCACCTCACCCACCTCACCCACAGCCACCGGGTCGCCGGTGCCGGGGCGCACAATTTCAAGCAGCACGCCTTCGTCCACTACCAAACCTTCACGCGCAGTAGTCTCGTATGCAATCGAACCCAGGTCTGCGGTGGCGTAACACTGGTAACCCTCAATGCCATGCGCGGTGAACCAGTCGCGCAAGCTTGGTGGAAAGGCTTCGCCACTAAACATTGCCTTGGTCAGGCTGGGCAGGGCCACGCCTATCTCTGCGGCTTTTTCGACAATGATTTTCAGGAAGCTGGGGGTGCCGATGTAGCCAGCAGGCTTCAGCTCTGCGATTGCCTGCACCTGCTGCTCGGTCTGGCCGGTGCCACCCGGGAACACGGTGCAACCCAGGGCGTGGGCACCGGTTTCCATCATCGAACCTGCAGGCACAAAGTGGTAACTGAAACTGTTGTGTATCAGTTCCCCCGGGCGAAACCCTGCAGCAAAAATCGCACGTGCCATGCGCCAGTAGTCCTTGGCAGTACCTTCGGGCTCGTAAATGGGACCGGGGCTGGCAAACACACGTGGCATGTGCGCGCCAAAACCCGCCGTGCTGAAACCACCAAACACGCTGCCTCCCTTGCTGCGGGTGCTCAATTGCCACTCAAGCAACTCATGCTTGCGGATGACCGGCAACTTGGCCAGGGCGCCACGGTTGGTGACCTCAGCGGGGTTCACGTCTTTAAGAATCTCGGCAAAGGCAGGTGAGGCCAGTTTGGCGTACGCCACCTGCATCGGCAATGCCGCCAGCAATGCCGCTTCGCGCTCAACTGGCGCACGGGTTTCCAGCGCATCAAAAAAATCGGTCATGATGAAATTCCTGAGAAAACTTGACTAACCACCATGGCCTAACAGCCACTCCGAATGCTGACATGTTGGCGTCATTGCGGACTCGATCCTCAATCCATAGCCCTGAATTCATGGATGCCCACGGATCGGAGTCCAGGACAGGCTCCGCCGGTCCGGCATGACAAGCCCCGGATCAAGCCAGCCAGCGCTTGCGGCGCTTGTAGCTCTTGACATCCTTGAAACTCTTGCGCTCACCACCGCCCATGCCAAGGTAGAACTCTTTCACGTCTTCATTGCTGGCCAGGTCGGCGGCGGCGCCGTCCATCACCACGCGACCTGATTCCATGATGTAGCCGTAATCGGCATATTTCAGCGCCATGTTGGTGTTTTGCTCGGCCAGCAGAAAAGTCACCTTTTCTTTCTGGTTGAGGTCTTTCACGATCTCGAACACCTCCTGCACAATCTGTGGCGCGAGCCCCATGGAGGGCTCATCGAGCAGCACCATGCTCGGGTTGGTCATGAGGGCGCGCCCAATCGCACACATTTGCTGCTCGCCGCCCGAGGTGTAGGCCGCCTGGCTGGTGCGCCGGGTTTTCAGGCGCGGGAAATAGGTGTACACCTTGTCCAGGTTGGCCGCTATCTCGCCCTTGTCCTTGCGGGTGTAGCTGCCGGTCAGCAGGTTTTCCTCAATGGTCAAATGGGCAAAACAATGCCGCCCTTCCATCACCTGAACCACGCCGCGCTGCACCAGATCGGCAGGTGACAGGTTTTCAATGCGTTCACCCCGCAGCTCGATCGAGCCCTTGGTGACCTCACCGCGCTCGCCATGCAGCAGGTTCGAGATGGCGCGCAGTGTGGTGGTTTTCCCCGCCCCGTTGCCACCCAGGATGGCCACGATTTTTCCCTCTGGCACATTCAGGGACACCCCCTTCAAGACCAGAATCACGTGGTTGTAAATGACTTCGATGCCATTCACGTTGAGAACGATGTTTTTAGCTTCCATATTTCCTTGCTTTCACCAATAGGCAGCACTGCACGCAATGCTGCATGTTGGCATCCCGGAGCGATCCGGGATGCACCCTTGACATCAGGACTGGCAGTCTGCCGGTGTGCGTGGCGTCAGCTTTTTGTCGGCTGCGTACTTGGCAGCCGTGGCCTTGACCAGAGGTTTCAGGATTTGCTCGTCGGCCTGCAGCCAGTCAGAGGAAAACGCCCACTTCTTGCCATCCCAGGTGTGCACACGTGCCCAGTTGGAACCCATGTGGTCGGCGCAGGTCGTGGCGATTGGACGCATCACGCCGGCAAAGCCCAATGCATCCAGTTTCTTCTGGTCCAGCGCCAGGTTTTCATAGCCCCAGCGGGCCTGTTCACCCGACATCCACTTACCCTTGCCAAAACGCTCTTGCGCGCGGCGCACACCTTCTACCGCAAACATGGCGCTCATGGCGCCGCGCATGTAGAGCACGGATCCCACCTCTTCCTTCGGACCGGTGCCCTCGTTTTTGCCATGGATTTTTTCCAGGATCTCCTTGACCACGGCTGAATTTGGCTCCGCGCCATGCTGCATGGTGACCGCGTTGTAGCCCTTGGCACCTTCGCCCACGTCTTTCACGTCCGGCTCGGCGCCCGACCACCAGACACCGTACATTTTTTCGCGCGGGTAACCGGTGGCTTGAGCTTCCTTGAGCGCGGTGGAGTTCATCACGCCCCAGCCCCACAACAGCACGTAGTCAGGTTTGGCCTGGCGCACCTGCAACCAGGTGGCTTTCTGGTCCACACCGGGTGCTGTCACAGGCAACAGTTGCAGATTGAAGCCGTGCATGGCAGCGCGTTCCTGCAACAGTGGAATGGGTTCCTTGCCGTAAGGTGAATCGTGGTAGACCAGGGTCACTTTTTTGCCTTTGAGCTTGTCCAGACCGCCTTCTTTTTTGCCAATGGTCTGCACCAAGGCATCCGCTGCCAGCCAGTAAGTACCGGCCAAGGGGAAGTTCCATTTGAAGACCAGGCCGTCCTGGCTTTCGCTGCGGCCATAACCTGCAGTGATCAGGGAAATCTTGTCGCCAGGGGCTTTTTCTGTCAGCGCAAACGTGATGCCAGTTGAAAGCGGCTGGAACACCGTGGCGCCGCCGTGTTTGCCTTTGAGCCGCTCATAACACTCGACACCCCGTGCCGTGTCATAGGCGGTTTCGCATTCTTCGTAAATGATCTTGACACCGTTGATGCCACCGCGTGCGTTCACCAGCTTGAGATAATCGGAATAACCGTTGGCCCAAGGCACGCCGTTGGGTGCATAGGCCCCCGTACGATAAGGCAGCCCAGGAAAAAATTGCTCTTTGGGCTGGGCAAACGCACTGGCGCCCACCGAAACCATGAGGGCTGCCAACGCAAGGTGTTTGATTTTCATGCAAGTCTCCTAGATGTAATGCACCGCAGTGCTATGGTTAACGAAAACAACTCAGTGAGGGAAAGGCCACAGGCGAAGCTTTTGCTTCGCGATCGACCACAGCTTGGCCAGACCGTGTGGCTCCACGATCAGGAACCAGACGATCAGCGCACCAAAAATAATCAGCTCGGCATGGGCAATACCTGCTGTGGAGATGCTGACACCGACCAGTCCACCCACAAATGGAAGAAACTGGTTCAGGAAAATCGGCAGAACCACAATGAAGCCTGCACCAAAAAAGCTGCCCATGATGGAACCCATGCCACCGATGATGACCATGAACAGCAGGCTGAACGACAGGTTGATAGAAAAGGCAGCCGGCTCCCATGACCCCAGATAAACAAAGCCCCACATGCCACCTGCCACGCCGATAATGAACGAGCTGATGGCAAACGCAGTGAGCTTGGCGTACATGGGACGGATGCCGATCACGCTGGCTGCCACGTCCATGTCGCGAATCGCCATCCACTCGCGCCCGATGGCGCTGCGCACCAGGTTCTTGGCCAACAGGGCAAGAACCACCAGGATGCACAGGCAAAACAGGTATTTGGACACCGGGCTTTCAATCGGAAAACCGAACACCTGCAAGCCCGACACGGACACCGACCCCGAAGGCGCGTCATTGGTGAACCACTTGATCCGCAAAAACATCCAATCGCTGAAAAACTGCGCCGCAAGTGTTGCCACGGCGAGATACAAACCCTTGACGCGCAGGCTCGGCAAGCCAAACAGGATGCCAAATGCCGCTGCACATACGCCTCCGAGCACCAGGGCAAGCAGCACCGGCATGCCCTCGACACGCACAAAGAAGTTGAACGCGGCATATGCACCCACTGCCATGAACGCACCCGACCCCAAAGAAATCTGGCCGCAATACCCCACCAGAATATTCACCCCCAGAGCCGCCACCGACATGATCACAAACGGGATCAATATGGCGCGGAACATGTATTCACTGGTGACCATGGGCACCACCAGAAACGCTGACGCAATGAGCAGGAGCACGGCCACCCGATCCTGCGTGATGGCAAAGATCTGCTGGTCAGCCCGGTAACTGGTTTTGAATTGGCCGTTTTCGCGGTAAAACATAGCTATCTCTTGGTTAAATTTATAACAAAATGGGCTCTAGCCCTTATGTATATTGGGTAATCTGCTATAAAAATCAGACGCGATCAATAATCTTCTCGCCAAACAAGCCTTGTGGCCGGAACAGCAAAAACACCAGCGCAAGCACATAGGCAAACCAGATTTCAATTCCGCCCCCCACATACGGCCCCAAAAATACTTCAGACAATTTTTCACCCACGCCGATGATCAAGCCCCCCACAATGGCACCGGGCACCGAGGTCAAACCGCCCAGAATCACCACCGGCAAGGCGCGCAAGGCCACCGTGGTCAATGAAAACTGCACGCCCAGTTTGCTGCCCCAGATGATCCCGGCCACCAGTGCCACTACACCAGCAACGCACCACACGATGACCCAGATGCGGTTCAGCGGAATGCCGACACTTTGCGCCGCCTGGTGGTCGTCGGCCACAGCACGCAAGGCTCGCCCGGTAACTGTTTTCTGGAAAAAGAGCGTCAGGAACACAACCAGCACGGCCGCGATCACAGCGGCGTACAAATCTTCCTTGTTGATCAGAATGCCGCCTTCAAAAACACTCTCAAAAGCCATAATCGGGTCTTTGGGCATGCCGATGTCAATCTTGTAGATGTCGCTGCCGAAAATGGTTTGCCCGATGCCATCCAGAAAGTAGCTGATGCCCAACGTGGCCATCAGGAGAGTGGTGCCTTCCTGATTCACCAAATGGCGCAGTGCCAGGCGCTCGATCAACCAGGCCACTGCAAACATCATTGCGCCAGCGAGTACAAAAGCCATCAGGTTCGCAAGCAGCATCTGATCACCGCCGAGCCAAGCCCCGATCCACTCAGAGAATCGCGCCATCGCAAGCGCCGCAAACAGCACCATCGCACCCTGGGCAAAATTGAACACGCCCGAGGCTTTGTAGATCAGCACAAAACCCAGTGCCACAAGCGAATACAACATGCCGGCCATCAGGCCGCCGAGTAAGGTTTCCAAGAAGAATGCCATATCAAATCCTTTTAGTCAGTTGAGGACAGGACAAATTTGCGTCGCAAATAGTGGTCTGTCTCACAGAGTCTCAGCATCAGTGCCCTGTTCCAAGGTAGGCACTGATCACTTCTTCATTGCTGCGGACTTCTTCGGGTGTCCCGTCACCAATCTTTTTGCCGTAGTCCAGCACCACCACGCGGTCAGAGATGTCCATCACCACGCCCATGTCGTGTTCGATCAGCACAATGGTCGTGCCGAACTCTTCATTCACGTCCAGCACAAAACGGCTCATGTCCTGCTTTTCTTCCACGTTCATGCCGGCCATGGGCTCGTCCAGCAACAGCAGCTGTGGCTCCATTGCCAGGGCGCGGCCCAAATCGACGCGTTTCTGCAGCCCGTAGGGCAACTGGCCGACCGGAGTCTTACGAAAGGCCTGGATTTCCAGGAAGTCGATGATGTGCTCGACAAACTCGCGGTGCACTTCTTCCTCGCGCTGGGCCGGGCCAATGCGCAGGGCCTGCAAAAACAGGTTGCTTTTGATGCGCAGGTTGCGCCCGGTCATGATGTTGTCAATCACACTCATGCCCTTGAACAGCGCCAGGTTCTGGAAAGTGCGCCCAATGCCCATGGTGGCCACCTGGTGGCTGTCCATGTGGCTGAAGGTTTGGCCCTTAAAGGTGATCGCGCCTTGCTGTGGACGGTACACGCCGTTGATGCAATTCAGCATGGAGCTTTTGCCCGCGCCATTCGGGCCAATGATGGCGCGTACCTCGTGCTCGCGCACGTTGAACGAGATGTCGGTCAGCGCCTTGACGCCGCCGAAACTCAAGGAGATGTTTTTGACGTCGAGAATGACGTCGCCGATTTGTTTGGTTGCCATGGTGGTTCTCAGGCCGCAGCCTTGACAGGGGTGAAGGTCTTGGCGTCGTCAATCGCCAAGGTGGCGCTGACGCTGCCTGTGCGGCCATCTTCAAATTTGACCTGGGTTTCGATGAACTGCGTGGTTTTGCCACCGTACAGGGCATCGATCAACACATCGTATTTTTCAGCAATGAAGCCGCGGCGCACCTTGTTGGTCCTAGTCAGCTCGCCATCGTCGGCATCGAGCTCCTTGTGCAACACCAGGAAGCGGCTGACCTGGCTGCCCGCCAGCAGCGTGTCAACGCTCAAATCGGCGTTGACCTGCTCCACACATTCCTTGACGAGCTGGTAGACCTCGGGCTTTTGCGCCAGATCGGTGTAACCGGCATAGGGCAAGTTGCGCCGCTCGGCCCAATTGCCCACTGCATCAAAGTCGATGTTGATCATCACGCACACTTTCTCGCGGCCGTCACCATAAGCGACCACTTCCTTGATGTGCTGGAAGAACTTGAGCTTGTTTTCCACATACTTGGGCGCAAACATGGCGCCGTCATTGGCACCGCCCTTGATGCGACCGACGTCTTTCACACGGTCGATGATCTTCAGGTGGCCATGTACATCCAGGAAACCCGCGTCGCTGGTGTGGTACCAGCCATCAGGCGTGAGCACTTCAGCCGTGGCCTCCGGGTTTTTGAAATAGCCCTTGAGCAAACCCGGTGACTTGACCAAAATCTCACCGTTTTCAGCCACCTTGATTTCCACACCGGCGCAGGGCACGCCCACGGTGTCGGCTCGGGCCTCATGGTCAGGCTGCAGGCAGACGAACACCGCCGTTTCGGTGGAGCCATAGAGTTGCTTCAGGTTGACGCCGATGGAGCGATAGAAGCTGAACAGGTCCGGTCCAATCGCCTCACCTGCGGTGTAGGCCACACGCACCCGGCTAAAACCCAGGCTGTTGCGCAAAGGGCCATACACCATGAAGTTACCCAGCGCGTACAGGATGCGGTCAGTAAGTGAAACGCTTTTCCCATCCATCAGCGTCGGACCCACGCGCTTGGCCACACCCATGAAATAGTGGAACATCTTGCGCTTGATGGCACCCGCGTCCTCCATGCGAATCATCACGCTGGTCAACAAGCCCTCAAACACACGTGGCGGGGCGAAGTAATAAGTCGGGCCAATTTCTTTCAGGTCGATCGTGACGGTGGCCGCTGACTCTGGACAATTCACCACATAGCCGCATGAGAGCCACTGGGCGTAAGAAAAAATGTTTTGCCCAATCCAGGCCGGTGGCAGGTAGGCCAGGACGTCTTCGGCGTGGGTCAACTTGTCAAACTCGGCACCGGCGCGCGCGCGGTTCAGCAGTGAGTCATGTGTGTGCACCACCCCCTTTGGGTTGCCAGTGGTACCTGATGTAAAAAACATGGACGCCACGTCATCCGGCTTGACCTTGTTCACTTCCGACTTGAAAAACTCAGGTTGCTGCGCCGCAAAGACCTTGCCAGCCGCCAGCAGCTCGTCAAGCGACTGCAGGCCCGGCTCGTCATAGTTGCGCAGGCCACGTGGGTCATCAAAATAAATGTGTGCCAGTTGAGGGCATTGCTCGCGAATTTCCAGCAACTTGTCAACCTGCTCCTGGTCTTCAGCAAAGGCAAAGCAGGCCTCGGCATTATTGATGGGGAATACACATTCAAGTGCCGAGGCATCCTGGTAGAGCGCAATTGGCACAGCGCCCAGAGACTGCACTGCCAGCATGGTGGCATACAGGCGTGGACGGTTGGCACCGATCACGATCATGTGGTCATGCTGGCGCAACCCGGCCTGATGCAGGCCGCAGGCCAGGTGCTCAACCAGCTTGGCCATGTCACCCCAGGTGATGGCCTGCCAGATGCCGTACTCTTTTTCACGCATGGCCGCGTCGCCCGGGCGCTGGGCGGCGTGGTTCAAAAGTAATCTTGGAAATGTCGTTTGCATCGCAACACCTTGTCTTCAATTCATCACAACCTCGGCCTGATGCCCAAGTTGCTGGAGTGGCTGAATCATAGAACCCCATTTGACGTCAAGTTGTCGTTTGGGCGACAATTGAGGCGTTTGAAGCTAGGTGTTTTCCCTGCACGTCTCCACCGTAATACTCACCCGACAAGGCGCTCCCCATGAAAACCGTTGCCACCCTGTTCCAGCGCAGACGCCCCCTGACAGCCTCCGAGCTCGGTGTGATTCCGTGGTTCAAATTGCTCTCGGCAGACGAGCAAGAGCGAGCGAATCAAGACCTGCAGGTGACTGAAGCGCAGGCCGGAGACTACGTGTGCCGAACCGGGCGACCAGTGACCTATTGGTTTGGTGCCATCGATGGCCTGTTAAAAATGAGCAGTGATAACGCCGATGGCCAAACCATGACCTTCACCGGTGTGCCGCCCGGCGGCTGGTTTGGGGAAGGCACCGCGCTGAAGCGCGAGCACTACCGCTACAACATCCAGGCGCTGCGCAAGAGTCTGGTCGCGGGCCTGCATGTGGACACCTTTCACTGGCTGCTCGACCATTCGATTGGTTTCAACCGCTTTGTCATGAACCAGTTGAACGAGCGCTTGGGACAGTTCATCGCTGCACGCGAAATCGACCGCATGACCAACCCGAACATTCGCGTGGCCCGCAGCCTGGCCGCCCTCTTCAACCCCGTGCTCTACCCGGGCTTGGGGGCCGTGCTGCGCATCACCCAACAAGAACTCGCATACCTTGTAGGACTGTCGCGCCAGCGGGTGAACGAGGCGTTGACCACCCTGACCAAGGCTGGTGCCATTCAAGTGGAATACGGCGGGCTGCGTGTGCTACAACTGCAAGCCTTGCGTACCCAGGTGTTTTGAAGCGGCAACCGACCTTGTATGCAGGTGAAGCCATACGCAGGTAGCGACACCAGTCCACTCAAAACTATGTTTTCAATAGCTACATACGCTTATTTTAAAAGGTGCATAGCCTTTCAACACTTAAAAATAATGAAAATCATGTTTCAATGCTTGGCAACCGCACAGCTTGCGCCAAGACTCATAGTCCCAATGCGGCTGGAACCAACCGTGCCCGATTCAGGTTTGGCTATTTTGCAGGGCTGAAATCCGGTCTTCAATCCGCGGGTGGGTTGAGAACAACTGTCCGATACCACCGGTGATGCCAAACGCAGCGACACTCTTGGGCAATTCGCCCGGTGTCATTCCGCCCAGGCGCGCCAAGGCATTGATCATCGGCTGACGCCTTCCCATCAATTGCGCTGCGCCGGCATCCGCACGGTATTCGCGATGACGGCTGAACCAGGCCACCACAATGGCGGCAGCAAAGCCCAAAACGATGTCAAGCACGATCGTGGTCACCATGTAACCGATGCCGGGGCCGGAGTTTTGGCTGTCGCCTTTGCGCAAGAAACTGTCCACGGCATAACCAATGACCCGACTCAGGAACACCACGAAGGTGTTCATCACACCTTGAATCAGTGTCATCGTGACCATGTCACCATTGGCCACATGGGCGATTTCATGGCCGATCACGGCCTCGATTTCTTCGTGGGTCATGCCCTGCAACAAACCAGTACTCACTGCCACCAAGGCCGAATTCTTGAATGCGCCTGTTGCAAAAGCGTTGGGCGCACCTTCAAATACGCCGACTTCCGGCATACCAATGCCAGCCCTATCGGACAACTTTCGCACCGTTTCCACAATCCATGCTTCATCGGCGTTTGAAGGCTGGTTGATGATGCGCACGCCCGACGTCCACTTGGCCATCGGTTTGCTGATCAGCAACGAGATGGTGGCACCACCAAAACCCATGATCAGTGCAAAACCCAGCAAGGCACCCAAGTCCAGCCCGTTGGCTGTCAGATATCGGTTAACGCCCAGCAGACTGGCAACGACGCCCAACACGGCCACGACCATCACATTGGTCAACACAAATAACACGATACGTTTCATTATTTCCTTCAAGCGCTGTCAAACGGATACGCCGTTCACTGGGCAGAATGGTAGTGGCGAAGCCGCTGGATTCAAGGGCAGAGTCGCTTAATTCCCCACATCAAGTGGCAAATTGAATGGCGTCCTGACCCGGAAAACGGAAGACCCAGTCAGGTTTTTGATGCGCAGGCTAGTGGTCCGTTTCATCCAAGGAGATAGAAAATGAAATGGATGGATTTTTTCGCCAGGCTAGGCAAGGCAAGAGGAGGCGTCATGGCCCTAGCTATGACAACGACGAGCAACGACGCGTGGTGGAAAAAGACGAGATTTCATGTATCGGTTTTGGCGAAACGGACCACTAGTCCGCTGTGCGCAACTTGCGAAAGACAAA
>CAISLL010000305.1 GCA_903886165.1 uncultured beta proteobacterium
GGGCGAAATGTGGCCATTCATGGCGACAAACAGCAGGCCAAATTGCCCCACGCCAATCAGCAGACCATAAGCAGCCAGATTGCGCCAGGGCACCGCCGGGCGTGGCAAAAAGAACACCGCAGGCACCACCACCACGGCAAAACGCAGGGTGGCAAACAACAGCGGCGGCATCTGACCCAGTGCGAGCTTGATGACCACAAAGTTGCTGCCCCACACCGCCACCACCGCCAAGGCCAGGAGAAAATGTCGCAGCGTAATTGAAGTTTTCATTCAAAAAAATTATAAATGTGAAATAAACAGTCTCAAAAAAAATGTAAAGAAATAATATGTTGATGTTGTTTAAAATTAGATTACTAATTTCACTCAGTCACCTCTAAGATCGCTGCATCATTTTCTGGAGCAATCTCTATGTGTGGCATCGTCGGCGCTGTATCCAACCAAAACATCGTTCCCATTCTGGTGCAGGGCCTGGCCCGGCTGGAATACCGCGGTTATGACTCCTGCGGCGTGGCGGTGTATGCCAACGGCTTGCAGCGTGCCCGCAGCACCGCGCGCGTGTCCGAGCTGATGGACCAGATCGCCACGACGCATCTGGAAGGCAGCACCGGCATTGCCCATACCCGCTGGGCCACTCACGGCGCCCCTGCCGTGCACAACGCGCACCCGCATTTCAGCCACGGCACCGGCGCAGATGCCTATTCAAAGCCGGGTCGCATTGCCCTTGTGCACAACGGCATCATCGAAAACCACGATGAATTGCGCGCCGCCCTGCAAGCAAAAGGCTATGTGTTTCAGAGCCAGACCGACACCGAAGTCATTGCCCACCTGGTCGACAGCATTTACGACGGTGATTTGTTTGAAGCCGTCAAAGCCGCTCTGGGGTCGCTGCGTGGCGCGTACGCCATTGCCGTGTTTTGCAAGGATGAGCCACACCGCCTGATCGGCGCGCGCGCGGGCTCCCCGCTGATTCTGGGCGTCGGCCCAGGCGGGCAGGCGCATTACCTGGCAAGTGATGCCATGGCACTGGCCGGCGTGACCGACCAGATCGTCTACCTGGAAGAAGGCGACGTAGCTGACATCCAGTTGGGCAAATACTGGCTGGTGGACAAGGCCTTCAAGCCCCTGACGCCAGCCCAGCGCCCGGTCAAGACCGTGCACGCCCACAGCGGCGCGGCCGAGCTTGGGCCATATCGCCACTACATGCAAAAGGAAATTTTTGAGCAACCGCGCGCCATCGCTGACACCCTGCAAGGGGTGGATCAGATCAGCCCGGAGTTGTTTGATGGTGCCGATGCCAGCGCCGCAAGGGTCTTCAAAGACATTGACTCGGTGCTGATTCTGGCCTGCGGCACCAGCTATTACAGCGGTTGCACTGCCAAGTACTGGTTGGAAAGCATCGCCAAAATTCCAACCCAGGTGGAAGTGGCCAGCGAATACCGCTACCGCGACTCTGTGCCCAACCCGCGCACCCTCATCGTTACCATCACCCAGTCCGGCGAGACGGCAGACACACTGGCCGCGCTGCGCCACGCACAAAGCCTGGGCATGACCCACACCCTGACGGTGTGCAATGTGTCCACCAGCGCCATGGTGCGCGAATGCGAGCTGGCCTACATCACCCGTGCCGGGGTTGAAATTGGTGTGGCTTCCAC
>CAISLL010000306.1 GCA_903886165.1 uncultured beta proteobacterium
CGGATTTCCTGGCGCGCGATGTCAGTGACCACTTCTTCGCTGGTTGGCTGAACCACGAAGTCGTGGTCATGGCGATCCTTGATGCGCAACAACTCCTGGCCCATCTTCTCGAAACGACCGGTTTCGCGCCAGAGGTCGCCCGGTTGCACTACCGGCATCGCCAGCTCGACCGCGCCGGCGCGGTTCATTTCCTCGCGGACGATGGCCTCGACTTTTCTTACCACGCGCAGGCCCATGGGCATCAGGGTGTAGATGCCTGCGCCCAGTTTTTTGATCATGCCGGCACGCATCATGAGCTTGTGGCTGACCACCTCGGCATCAGCAGGTGCTTCCTTCAGGGTGGAAATGAAGAATTGGGAGGCTTTCATGGGGGATTCCAGCAAGATGTCAGGGTTATGCCGCTTGATACAACGCAAGCACTGTGCATAATCGACACAATTTAAAAATTTGGGGTTTGATTATGCTCGACCGGGACGGCTTCAGGCCGAACGTCGGCATCGTTCTGCTCAACCAGAAAAATCAGGTGTTTTGGGGCAAGCGTATTCGTACGCACTCCTGGCAGTTTCCGCAAGGTGGCATTGACCGGGGCGAAACCCCGGAGCAGGCCATGATACGTGAGCTGCACGAAGAAGTCGGACTGCAACGCGAACACGTTCGCATTGTGGCCCGCACCCGTGACTGGTTGCGCTACGAGGTGCCAGACCGCTTCATTCGCCGCGATTCGCGCGGTTTTTACAAAGGCCAGAAACAAATTTGGTTCTTGCTGCAGCTGGTCGGTCACGACTGGGATTTGAACTTGCGTGCCACCAACCACCCGGAGTTCGATGCCTGGCGCTGGAACGACTACTGGGTGCCACTGGACGCTGTGGTTGAGTTCAAGCGCGAGGTCTATGTAAACGCACTGACCGAACTGGCGCGCTACCTCCCGCGCAGTGAGCACCGCAACCGGTTCCTGCGCCAGGGGATTCGTCCGACAGAGTCAGATCAGATGTTTGCAGACCTGCCGCAGACCAGCTTTGGCTTACCGCCCGGTGCCACATTTGAGCCTGACCCTCAGACCGGAAACAAGCATGCATGAGTCGCTGCCTTTGACGCGCGTATCGGTCTGGCTGAAACACGCGATTGCACTCGGACTGGGGCTGTGTGCCTTGGGCTTGGGGGCGCAAGGTCTTGTGGACGACCCGGACTGGAAGGAAACCGATGCCCCCGCACCGCCCGCCTTCAGTGCCGCCCATCTGGTACCCATTGAGATGCCGAGTTACGTCAGTCTGAAATTTGGCGTGGACCCCGCCACGCTGGCCATCACCCAGGACGGTATCGTGCGTTACGTGATGGTGGCAGTGAATGCCAGTGGCTCGGTGAACGCGATGTATGAAGGCATCCTTTGTGCCAAAGGCGAGGTCAAGACCTACGCCCGCACCACGTCAAACGGAGCCTGGTCCGTGATCAAGGAGCCGCAGTGGCGCGACCTGAGCGACAACCTGCCCTCCAAACACGCGATTGCGTTTGCGCGCCAGGGCGCCTGTGATGGTCGTGCGGCAACAGCCAGTTCGGTGGCAGACATCATCAGAAACCTCAAGCGCCGACGCGACTGATTACAGCAGCTTAACGGCTCAGCACCATGTTGTCGCGGTGCACCATTTCGGGTTCGGCCAGATAACCCAGCAGCCCCTCAAACGCGCTGGAGGGTTTGCGACAAATCAGGCGGGCTTCAGAACTGGCGTAATTGGCCAGACCACGGGCAATTTCAATACCGGCGACGTCCCTGATGGCGATCACATCGCCACGCGAAAAGTCACCGTCAACCGCTGTCATGCCGATAGGTAACAGACTGGAGCCGCCGCCGCGCAACCGGGCCACCGCACCCTCGTCCACCACCACTGAACCACGCATCTGCAAATGATCGGCAATCCATTGTTTGCGGGCCTGCATCTTTTGCGTTGGCGCAACCAGCAAGGTGCCAATGGCCTCGCCCTGACTCAGGCGCAACAGGGCGTCAGGTTCGCGGCCCCAGGCGATGACAGTCGATGCCCCTGAACCGGCCGCGCGCTTGGCCGCCAGAATCTTGGTGATCATGCCGCCACGGCCCAGGCTGGAGCCGACGCCGCCGGCCATGGCCTCCAGCGCGGCATCACCGGCTTGCGCCACATGGACAAATTGCGCGGCGGGGTCTTTGCGTGGATCTGCCGTGTACAGGCCTTTCTGGTCGGTCAGGATCACCAGGGCATCAGCCTCCACCAGGTTGGCCACCAGAGCACCCAAGGTGTCGTTGTCACCAAACTTGATTTCGTCATTGACGACGGTGTCGTTTTCATTGATCACCGGCACCACGCCGAGCTTGAGCAGCGTGACCAGGGTCGAGCGCGCATTCAGGTAACGCTCGCGGTCGGCCAGATCCGCATGGGTCAGCAGCACTTGCGCGCTGCCCAGGCCGTTTTCACGCAGCTTGGTTTCGTACATGTGCGCCAGGCCCATCTGCCCGACCGCAGCAGCAGCCTGCAATTCATGAATCTCATGCGGACGTGTCGCCCAGCCCAGGCGCTTCATGCCTTCGGCGATGGCGCCGCTGGAGACCATGATTACCTCGCGCCCACCGCGCACCAGCACAGCCATTTGACGGCACCACTCGCCAATGGCCAGCTCGTCGAGCCCACGGCCCTCGTTGGTCACCAGGCTGGAGCCAACCTTGACAACTACACGCCGTGCATTGCGCAAGGGAGCGTTTTCGAATTCTTGAGCCATTTATGCCTCTAGCCCTTATATATTAATCGTAAGCAGCTATATTATTTATATTCATCTCGCGGCATCCAATGCGGGAGCAGCATCGGTAGCAAAACGCGGGTCAACCACCTCTGGTGCCTGTTCCTTCTTTTGCTCGGCACTGATGTGTTTGAACACGGTCTTGATCAAGGGCTCGCAGCCTTCCCGCGTGAGTGCAGAGATTTCAAACACCGGGCCTTTCCACTTGAAGCGTTTGACAAAGTCTTTGACCAGGGCTTCGCGCTCTGCCTTGGGCACCATGTCGAGCTTGTTGAGCACCAGCCAGCGCGGCTTGTTGTAAAGCGCCGGGTCGTATTTTTTGAGCTCGTTGGCGATCGCCTTGGCCTGCGCCACAATGTCCACACCCTCGTCAAACGGGGCCATGTCGATGACATGCAGCAACAAGCGGGTGCGCTGCAAATGACGCAAAAACAGGTGCCCGAGACCCGCGCCATCAGAGGCACCCTCAATCAGTCCGGGCAAGTCAGCGACCACAAAACTCTGCTCCGGCCCCACCCGCACCACGCCCAGGTTCGGGTGCAAAGTGGTGAACGGGTAATCGGCAATGCGCGGACGTGCATTTGAAATGGCGGTGATCAGGGTCGACTTGCCGGCGTTGGGCATACCCAGCAAACCGACATCGGCGAGCACCTTGAGTTCGAGCTTGAGGTTGCGCTTTTCACCAGGCCAGCCAGGCGTCTTTTGCCGTGGCGCACGGTTGATGGCGCTCTTAAAGCGCAGGTTACCAAAACCACCGTCACCGCCTTTGGCGATGGTGATGACCTCACCGGGTTTCAGCAACTCAAACAGCACTTCGCCGGTTTCGGCATCAGAAATGATGGTGCCTACCGGCATCTTGAGCGTGATGTCGTCGCCTGCTGCACCGAACATGTCCGAGCCCATGCCGTGCTCGCCGCGCTTGGCGTCGTGCCGACGCGAGAAACGGTAATCCACCAGTGTGTTCAAATTTTCATCAGCCACCGCGAACACGTGGCCGCCACGGCCGCCATCGCCGCCGTTGGGGCCACCAAATTCCTTGTATTTTTCATGCCGAAACGAGACGCAGCCAGCGCCACCGTCTCCTGCGGAGATGTCAATGTAGGCTTCGTCAACGAATTTCATGGGGTTTAAATCAACAAGGTTTCAAAAACGAAAAACCCCGCGCCAAGCGCAGGGTCCTGGGTGAGCGCACTCAGCAATTAAGCTGTGGTCACGCTCACGGTGTGGCGATTGAGCGCGCCCTTGATGGCAAAAGTCACATGGCCTTCTGTCAATGCAAACAGGGTGTGGTCTTTGCCGATGCCGACATTGGTGCCGGGGTGGAACTGTGTACCGCGCTGGCGCACGATGATCGCACCAGGGCTGACCAACTGGCCGCCGTACATCTTCACACCGAGCATTTTGGGCTTGGAATCGCGCCCATTTCGCGTAGAGCCGCCGCCTTTTTTGTGTGCCATGACTCCTGCTCCTTATGCGGTGATCGCGCCAATCAGCAGTTCAGTGAACTGTTGACGGTGACCCTGACGTTTCTGATAGTGCTTGCGACGGCGCATTTTGAAAATGCTGACCTTGTCGTGTTTGCCATGTGTCACGACCGTGACACTCACTGTTGCGCCGGACACCAAGGGTGTGCCAACCTTCAACTCTGCGCCGCTACCGACTGCCAGAACCTGGTCGATCACAATTTCTTGGCCTACATCCGCAGCAATCTGTTCTACTTTAATTTTTTCGCCAGTAGCAACTTTGTATTGTTTGCCACCAGTTTTTATGACCGCGTACATAATAACCTCTTGTAAATGCTCCGCAGACGAATTTCCGCAGAGCCCGTGATTATCACATAAGTCAACCCAAACGCCAAACAATCCAAAAAACGGCGGATGCACAGGACTTGCGGCCATCCGGGCTTTCTATAATGCGCGCACTTAACCGGGCCTCCGTCTTGCAAGCCACTCACACCCAAACATCCAGCCCATTAGCCATCATCGCGCAGGACATGCGGGAAGTTGACCGGGTCATTGCGCAACGGCTTGAATCTGGTGTGCCCCTGGTTGGCCAAGTCTCACGTTACATCATTTCCGCGGGTGGCAAACGTTTGCGCCCAGCACTTTTGCTTCTGATGTGTGGCGCCCTCGGCTTTAAAGGCGCGCAACGCTTCAACCTGGCCGCCGTGGTTGAATTCATCCACACCGCCACCCTGCTGCACGATGACGTCGTGGACGACTCTTCCCTGCGCCGTGGCAATGCGACCGCCAACGAAACCTTCGGCAACCCGGCCAGCGTGCTGGTGGGTGATTTCCTGTACTCGCGCGCTTTCCAGATGATGGTCGACGCGCAAAGTATGCGCATCATGGAAGTGCTGGCCGATGCCACCAATATCATCGCCGAAGGCGAAGTGATGCAGTTGATGAACATGCACAACGCCGCACTCGACCAAACCGGCTACCTGCAGGTCATCCGGTCCAAGACCGCCAAGCTGTTTGAGGCCAGCGCACGTGTGGGCGCAATCCTGGCGGGTGCCAACGACACCACCGAAGCCACCTGCGCAGAGTACGGCCAAGCCCTTGGTACCGCGTTCCAGGTGATCGACGACGTGCTGGATTACACCGGTGATGCCGCCGTCATGGGGAAAAATCTGGGCGACGACTTGCGCGAAGGCAAAACCACCCTGCCCCTGATTGCCGCCATGCAACGCGGCACCCCCGGCCAGCGTGAGCTCATTCAGACGGCCATTGAAACCGGCCGCATTGACCTGATTGATCAGGTGGTCACCATCGTGTCGTCAACGGGCGCACTTGATGTGGCGCGCGAAGCGGCGGCCTCCGAGGCCCACCGTGCCATCGCTGCCGCACGGCAGTTGCCAGACAATGAACACACACGCTGTTTGATACAATTGGCGGCTCAACTTCTTGCGCGTCAGGCTTGACCCCAGGAACAAAATATCGGAATGTAGCGCAGCCTGGTAGCGCACTTCGTTCGGGACGAAGGGGTCGGAGGTTCGAATCCTCTCATTCCGACCATA
>CAISLL010000307.1 GCA_903886165.1 uncultured beta proteobacterium
CCCCCCCTATCTCTCCCGTCTCTTTCCACCCCCGCCGGGGCGGAAAGAGAAGCTAACAGCCTTATGTGGCCTTGTGTTTTGACTGACTGAGTTCATGGCGATAGGCTAACAAGGCGATGCAGGTGTCACCATGCTCTTGATCACCGCATAGTCGAGCGTTGATGACTGTTCTACCAGCGCAAACATCCGTGCGCCCACACTGCCCAGTTGGCCGAAGCCGTGTACATCTTCTATTAATAGACAAGGCCAAATACGGCTGTTAGCCCCCCTTTCCGCCCCGGCGGGGGTGGAGAGGGGTTGGGGGAGAGGGGGGGATTACAACGACAGAAAACCTAACCGTTCAAAAATAAACAAGTGGCTTACTTGACTGAACCTGGGAATTTGACCCAGTCAGCCGGGTCAGCAGAACGCCGCAATGCCCGTCTGCGCCCGACCCAGAATCAGCGCATGGATGTCGTGGGTGCCTTCATAGGTATTAACCACTTCCAGGTTCACCAGATGCCGCGCCACTCCAAATTCATCCGATATCCCGTTGCCACCCATCATGTCGCGCGCCAGCCGCGCCACATCCAGCGCCTTGCCACACGAATTGCGTTTCAAAATCGAGGTTATTTCCACCGATGCCGTGCCCTCGTCTTTCATGCGGCCCAGTCGCAGGCAGCCTTGCAGACCCAATGCAATTTCGGTCTGCATGTCGGCGAGCTTCTTTTGAATCAATTGATTGGCAGCGAGCGGGCGGCCAAACTGGTGGCGATCCATCACGTATTGGCGTGAGCGCAACCAGCAATCTTCTGCAGCACCCAATGCACCCCAGGCAATGCCGTAGCGGGCGCTGTTCAGGCAGGTGAACGGACCTTTCAGACCTTGCACTTCAGGAAACGCGTTTTCTTCCGGGCAGAACACACCGTCCATGACGATTTCGCCGGTGATGCTGGCGCGCAGGCCGACCTTGCCGTGGATGGCGGGGGCGCTCAAACCGGCGGCGCCTTTTTCCAGCACAAAACCACGGATTGGGCCCACCGTGCCGGACTCACTCACCTCTTTGGCCCAGACCACAAACACGTCGGCAATCGGACTGTTCGAGATCCACATCTTGTTGCCTGACAGTTTGTAGCCGCCGGGCACCTTGACGGCGCGGCTGAGCATGCTGGCCGGGTCGGAGCCGTGGTTGGGCTCGGTCAGGCCAAAACAGCCAATCCACTCGCCGGTGGCCAGTTTGGGCAGGTACTTTTGTTTGGTGGCCTCGTTGCCAAATTCAAAAATCGGCACCATCACCAGCGAGCTTTGCACACTCATCATGGAGCGGTAGCCGCTGTCGACACGCTCGACTTCGCGGGCGATCAGGCCATAGGCCACATAGTTCAGGCCGGGGCCACCATAGGCTTCGGGAATGGTGGGGCCAAGCAGGCCCAGCTCACCCATTTCGCGGAAGATGGCGGGGTCGGTTTTTTCAGCGCGAAAGGCTTCCACCACACGCGGCAGCAGCTTGTCCTGGCTGTAGGCAGCGGCCGCCTCCATGACCATGCGTTCGTCGTCGCTGAGTTGCTGCGCCAGAAGGAAAGGGTCTTGCCAGTTAAAGCTTGCGTGTGCCATGTGGGTCTTTCGGTGAATGTTGGGAAACTGCATGTTAGCGCTCGCAAGAGGCACACACAAACGACTTGTTTTCACTTAGTCTTGAGTAAAACTCATGTCTATATTTTTTACACGGTATCAAATTTATCCAATTTTTCTAACAATTTAGACGTGTAGCCCATGTTTTATATGAGCATCAAGCTGCGTAAAGAGTAGCGTTTTTCATTACAAACAAATTACTTATGTGTATATTAGGCACACCATGCGCAGAAAAATCCCCTCTCTTCAAGCCCTGGCCTGTTTTGATGCCGCCGCCCGCCACCAAAGCTACACACGCGCCGCACAAGAGCTGGCACTGACCCAGGGCGCTGTGTCGCGCCAACTCACCGCGCTGGAAGACTTTGTCGGGGTGGCGCTGTTCCAACGCACGCGCCACGGCGTCGCGCTCACCGAACGCGGGCGCGCCTACGCCGTCCAGGTGGCCCTGCGCCTGCAGGCATTGGAGCGGGACACGCTGGATGTCATGAGTACGCAGGGGCGCGCCAGTGTGTTGCACCTGGCCGCGGTGCCGACTTTTGCCACACGCTGGCTGATTCCGCGCCTGCCTGACCTGAAGCGCACCCAACCCGAACTCACCGTGCACATCGAAACCCGCACTCGGCCCTTCATGTTTGCCGACACACCGTTTGATGCCGCGCTGTTTGCCGGTACCCCCGAGCAGGTCAACCAGTGGGCTGGCACCCGCGCCGTGAAGTTGTTCGATGAAGTGGTGCTGCCGGTGTGTGCCCCTGCCCTGCTGGCTGGGGCAAGCAGCCTGACACCCGACGCCATTGCGCAGCTGCCCCTGCTGCAACAAAGCACCCGCCCGGATGTGTGGCGGCAGTGGTTTGAGGCGCAGGGCGTTGCCGCCCCACACGCCTTGTCAGGCGCCCGGTTTGAGTTGTTTTCCATGACTGCGGCAGCGGCGGTTCACGGCATGGGCGTGGCGCTGGTGCCGCGGCTGCTGATTCAGGACGAACTCCAGCGCGGCGAACTGGTGGTGGCTTGTGACCAGGCCCTGGCGAATCAACGCGCCTACTATTTTGTTCAGCCCGAAGGCAAGGACAACCCACCTGCCACGCAAATTTTCTTGGACTGGCTCACGCCGCACACCAATTGACCTGAACGAAGCGCTGCTGCAGCGGCTCAATCCACCGCATCGGATGGCGCCGGCAGCTTCAAGCCAACGGTTTTGACGACACCATCGGACATGGTTCGCACACTCAGCTCGGCACGGTCCAGCGCCACCTGGTCACCCACCACCACGGGCCGCATGATGACTTTGGCCAGCCAGGCATCCACACACAAGTCAGCATCCGGGGGCATCTGCAGACCGTAAAAATCACACAAATCAGTGACCCGAGTGTTGGCTTGAAGCACAAAGTCGCCAAACCTGGCGCGCACGGCAGAGGTGTCGTTTTCGTCAGGCAACACCACGCCCATGCGTTGCGCAAACCAGCCAATCGTGCCGCCTTGCAGCAGCAGCGATGCCAGCACCACCACAAAGGCCACATTGAAGATCAGCCGCGCCTCGGGCAGGTTGGCCATGAAAGGAAAGATGGCCAGCACAATCGGCACCGCGCCGCGCAGGCCGACCCAGGCGATGTAGAGTATTTCCCTGGGCGTGAAGCGCAACGGCGCCAGGCACACACCCACCGCCAGCGGCCTGGCGACAAACATCAACACGGCGGCAACCCCCAGCGCGGGCCAGGCAAAGCCGTCAATCTCCGAGGGCGTCACCAGCAAACCCAGCAACACAAACATCAACGCCTGCGACAACCAGGCATAACCGTCGAGCGCCGACAGGGCTGATCGAACAATGTTTGGCACCCTGCGGTTCAGCACAATGCCCAGCAAATACACGGCCAGAAAGCCCGAGCCGCCAACCCAGGTGGTCAAGGCGAATGTGGCCAAGCCGGCCATGGCCAGCAGCAAGGCAATCACGGCACCCGACTCTTCCAGTTGATGGATTCGCGGCAACCCAAGGGCAAACACCCTGCCAATCCCGATACCCAGCAGCGCCCCCCAGCCAAACTGCGCCAGCAAGGACGACGCGATGGCCGCGAACGACAACGCGTCACCAGTGCCAGTGCCGGCAGCAGAGGCCAGAGCAATCAGGGTGAGCGTCAGATAAACCGCCATCGGGTCATTCATGCCCGACTCGATTTCCAGCGTGGTGGCCACCCGCTCGCTCAACTGAACGCCGGAAGTCTTGAGCAGAGAGAAAACCGCCGCCGCATCGGTGGAACCGACGATGGCACCGAGCACCCAGGCACTGGGCCAGCTCAGCTTGAGCAGATAGACTGCCGCCACTGCGGTGAAGCCCGCCGTCAGCAGGACACCCAGCGACGCAAGAACCAGCGCAGGCTTCAATCCGGTGCGAAATCTCGGGAAGTCGGTGCGCAGGCCACCGTCGAGCAAGATGATGACAAGCGCGATGTTGCCGACCCAGAAGCTCAGGCGGTAGTCATCAAACACCAGCCCACCCGGCCCATCCACGCCGGCCAGCATGCCGGTGACCAAAAAAGCCAGCAGAAAAGAAAAGCCCAGCCTTTTCGAGAACACACCCACCAGCACACTGACAAAAATCAATGCGGAAGCCCCCAGCAACGGCAGGCTCAGGAAGTCAAGGTTCAGGGTCATCTTGCGGAGAATTATGCTTGGCACGTCCTGCTGACTGCCCTGCCCAAGGACATTCCAGAGTGTTCAGGTCGCCGCCACCGTGCTAAGCTGATTCCTCTTGACATTCCCACACCAAGGAGCACTTCATGCCCGCACTTCTTCCCAACATCGACCCAGACGGCCTGCTAGAGTTTTCGGTGGTCTACACCGACCGGGCCTTGAACCACATGTCTCAGCGTTTTCAAGGCGTCATGAAAGACATCGCGAACATTCTCAAAGAGGTCTATTCCGCCAAGTCCGCGGTGCTGGTACCGGGCAGCGGCACCTTTGGCATGGAAGCCGTGGCGCGGCAGTTTGCCACCGGTAAAAAGGCGCTGGTGATCCGCAACGGCTGGTTCAGCTACCGCTGGACGCAGATTTTTGACATGGGCAACATTCCGGCCGAGTCCACCGTGCTGAAAGCCCGGCGCACGGGAACCGGTAGACAAGCCCCCTGGATGCCCTGCCCGGTGGACGAGGTGGTAGCCACCATCCGCGCCAACAAGCCCGACGTGGTGTTTGCCCCGCATGTCGAGACCGCCGCCGGCATGATACTGCCGGACGACTACTTGAAAACTGTAAGTGATGCCGTGCATGAAGTCGGTGGCCTGATGGTGCTGGACTGCATTGCCTCCGGGGCCATGTGGGTCAACATGGAATCGACCGGCGTCGATGTGCTGGTGAGCGCACCACAAAAGGGCTGGAGCGGCTCACCCTGCTGCGCAATGGTGATGCTGAGTGCGCGTGCGCGTGCCGCCATTGATGGCACCACCAGCACAAGTTTTGCCTGTGACCTCAAAAAATGGCTGCAGATCATGGAAACCTATGAAGGCGGTGGCCATGCCTACCACGCCACCATGCCCACCGATGCGCTGACCCGCCTGCGCGAGGTAATGCAGGAAACCCGTGCCTACGGCTTTGACAAAGTCAAGACCGAGCAACAGGCACTGGGCGACAAGGTGCGTGCCTTGTTCGAGAGCCGAGGCATCCAGAGCGTGGCCGCAGACGGATTCAAGGCCCCGGGCGTGGTGGTGAGTTACACCAGCGATGCAGGCATCCAGAACAGCAAGAAGTTTCTGGCGCTGGGCCTGCAAACTGCTGCCGGTGTGCCGCTGCAATGCGACGAGCCGGCTGATTTCATGAGCTTTCGCGTTGGCCTGTTTGGTCTGGAAAAGCTGCACAACGTGGATCGCACTGTGGCGCACCTTGCCAATGCCTTGGACGCCTTGGCCCTGCCAGAAGCCGAAACCGCTCATGCGTGAGCCTGGCAAAAAAAGGACTGAAGATTTTTGGCACGGAATTCGCATGAGACTCTAGAATAAGTTGACCAATTGGTTAGTTTCTTGTGGGCAAGGCTACCTTTTGGTGCAACCCTCCCTTTTTTTGTGCCCATGAACCATTCAGAAACCCAGTCCGTCGTGTCCGCCCTGAACCCGCCAGCCGGTGGACGTCTGGCGGTAGAAATCCGCAACGCCAGCGTGGTGTACCAGACGGCAGATTCGCCGGTGCACGCGTTGGCCAACATCGACCTGAACATCCACGAAGGCGAATTTATCTCGCTCATCGGGCCGTCGGGTTGCGGCAAAACCACCTTGATGCGGGTGATTGCCGACCTGGAGCAAATCAGTGCCGGCCAGGTCCTGGTCAACGGTGTCACGCCGCATGAAGCGCGGCTGGCGCGTGCCTATGGCTATGTGTTTCAGGCACCGGCGCTGTTTCCGTGGCGCACCGTGCTGGCCAATGTGACGTTGCCGCTGCAGATTCAGGGCCGCTCCAAACCTGATGCCCGGAAAATAGCCGAAGAGCACCTGGAACGGGTTGGCCTCAAGGGTTTTGAAGGTAAATACCCGTGGCAGCTGTCGGGGGGCATGCAGCAGCGGGTATCAATTGCGCGCGCTCTCTCGTTTGAGCCCAAGATATTGATGATGGACGAGCCTTTTGGGGCGCTTGATGAAATCACACGCGACCGGCTCAACGAGCAGTTACAACAACTCTGGCAACGTGAGCGCCGCACCGTGGTGTTTGTCACCCACTCGATCGCCGAGGCGGTGTATTTGTCGACCAAGATCGTCGTCATGTCGCCACGCCCCGGGCGCATCGTCAAGGTAATCGATTCGCCCCTGCCAGACGACCGGCATCTGGGTCTGCGCGACAGCACTGAATTCATCCAGGTGGCGCATGAGGTACGCGAGGCGCTGGCAGATGGCCATCATGACTAAGCTGGCAAGCCCGGACACCTGGCAGCGCCTGCAGCGCGACGGCCTGCCCGTGGTGGTTGTCCTTTTGGCCGGGCTGGTGTTTTGGTACATCGCCGCAGTCTGGATGAACGCAGCAGGTGCCATCGAGCGTGTGCTGCCATCCGATGTACCGTGGACGTGGCCAGACCTGCTGGCCGCGACGCTGGACATGCAGCGCCCGGTGATGCCTGCGCCACATCAGATTGCGCTGGATTTCTGGAGCAGCGTTGTCGACTGGCCGATCAATTCGCCGCGCAACCTGTTGTTTCATGTGGCCGTCACTGCCGAGTCCACGTTGTGGGGGTTTGTGCTCGGCACGCTGCTGGGCTTGCTGCTGGCGGTTTTGATTGTTCATTCACGCACACTCGACCGCGCCCTGCTGCCCTGGATCGTGGCCTCACAGACCGTGCCGGTGCTGGCGATTGCGCCGATTGTGCTGGTGATTCTGGGCAGCCTGGGCTTCGCAGGTGTGGCACCCAAAGCAGTGATTGCCATGTATTTGTGTTTCTTCCCGGTCACGGTGGCGATGGTGCAGGGCTTGCGCTCACCCCAGCGCATCGAGACAGAAATGATGCACACCTACGCCGCCAACTGGTGGCAATCCCTGTGGCTGCTGCGTTTGCCCGCGTCACTGCCGTTTCTGTTCCCGGCTCTGCGCGTCGGCATTGCCGCGGGGTTGGTGGGCGCCATGGTGGCAGAATTGCCAACAGGTGCCGTGGCCGGCCTTGGTGCGCGCTTGCTCACGGGCTCTTATTACGGCAACACCATCCAGATCTGGTCGGCTCTGGTGATGTCGGCGCTGCTGGGCCTGGCTTTGACCATGGCAGTGGCG
>CAISLL010000308.1 GCA_903886165.1 uncultured beta proteobacterium
ACCGTTGACCACGTGGCTTCTGAAATTGAAGCTGGCGCAGCAGTCGAGCAGCCGTTTTTCAACGCCGTGTTTGACTACATCGAGCAGTTTGTGGACCGCTCACACCACCCCAAGGAAAACAACTACCTGTTTCGTCTGCTGCGTCTGCGCAGCCCGGAGGCCGCCGCTGTGCTGGACAGCCTTCAAGTCGAGCACAGCGAAGGCCCGGCCAAACTGGTGGTCTTGCGCGCCCAGGTGGCCGCTGCGGCGCAGGGCCAATTGCCGGCTGGCCAATTGGCCACAGCCTTGCGCGACTACACGGCGGGGTTGAAAGCCCACATCCGGACTGAAGAAAAAAGTGTTTTGCCGCTGGCTAGAGGCAGCTTGCTGGCCGTTGACTGGACCGAGATTAACCAGGCCTTCCTGAACAACGACGACCCGCTGTTTGGTGACAAGGCGCGCGAAGAATTTCGCCAGCTTTACCACCGCGTGGCGAGTCTGGCACCCGAGTCGGTGGGTCTGGGTGACAGCGGCGCTGGCACGTTGCAACCTTTTCCCGATCGCTCCAAGGCTGAGGTGCATTTGCGCGTGCAGGGCATGGAAAGCTGCTACGGCCGCATCAAGGCGCTCAAAGGCATCACCATGGAAGTGCGCCGGGGTGAAACCGTGGCCTTGGTGGGCGCCAATGGCGCGGGCAAAACCACCTTTTTGCGTACCCTCTCCGGCGTGCAACCCATGAGTGCCGGCAGCATTCACTTCAAGGGTGACGACATCAGCAAATTGCGTTCCGACAAACGGATGCGCCTTGGCATTTGCCAAAGTCCCGAAGGCCGTCAGGTATTTGGTCCGCTGTCGATTGAAGACAACCTGCGCCTGGGGGCTTTTACCCAGCCGCGTGAGCAGGTGGAAGGCGACATGGAAAAAATCTTCACCATGTTCCCGATCCTGAAGGAAAAGCGCGCGCTGCCGGCTGGCACCTTGTCGGGTGGCCAGCAGCAAATGCTGGCGATTGGCCGTGCGCTCATGGGGCGGCCCAGCCTGTTGTTGCTTGACGAGCCGAGCATGGGACTGGCGCCGCTGCTGGTGGAAGAAGTCTTCAACGTCATCCGCATGCTCAAAAGCAAGGGCATGACGATTTTGCTGGTGGAGCAAAACGCCTTTGCCGCGCTGGCAATTGCCGACCGGGGCTATGTGCTGGAGACCGGTAACGTCACCTTGACAGGCACCGGGCAGGAACTCATCTGCAACGAGCAGGTGCGCGCGGCGTACCTTGGTATGTAAACCACCGAAAGAAATAATATGACCAAAAAATTCGCATCGCAGGCTGACCTGGAAATCAAAAAGACCACCTTTGCGCAACTGTCCGAGCACTGCTGGGCCTACACCGCCGAGGGTGATCCGAACACCGGCGTGATCATTGGTGAAGACGCGGTGCTGATTTGTGACGCCCTGGCGACCCCTGTGATGGCGCAAAGCCTGATTGCCGAAATTCGCAAGGTGTCTGACAAACCCATCAAATACGTGGTGCTGTCGCATTACCACGCGGTGCGGGTGCTGGGTGCGTCGGGTTACAAGTCAGCCGGCATGCAGGAAATCATTGCCAGCCAGGGCACTTACGAGATGATTGTGGAACGCGGCGCGCAAGA
>CAISLL010000309.1 GCA_903886165.1 uncultured beta proteobacterium
CAAATCAGAAAACCCACGTGCCATGTGTACGTGACGGTTGGTAACTGAAAGAGGCCAGGAAGATATGGGACAAAAAATCCATCCAACCGGCTTTCGCTTGTCGGTGAGTCGCAACTGGGCATCACGTTGGTATGCCAATGACCGTGATTTCGCGGGCATGCTGGCTGAAGACATCAAGGTGCGCGAGTACCTGAAAGCCAAGCTCAAGAACGCATCAGTGTCGCGAGTGCTGATCGAGCGTCCTGCAAAAAATGCCCGTATTACCATTTACTCGGCTCGTCCGGGTGTGGTGATCGGCAAAAAAGGCGAGGACATCGAAAACCTCAAGCGCGAACTGGGTCGCCAGTTGGGCGTGCCAGTGGCAGTGAACATCGAAGAAGTCCGCAAGCCTGAAATCGACGCCAAGCTCATTGCCGATTCGATCACGCAGCAGCTGGAAAAACGCATCATGTTCCGTCGGGCCATGAAGCGCGCCATGCAGAATGCCATGCGTCTGGGTGCTTTGGGCATCAAGATCATGTCTGCTGGCCGGCTCAATGGCATCGAGATTGCACGCACCGAGTGGTACCGTGAAGGCCGTGTGCCGCTGCACACCCTGCGCGCTGACATCGACTACGGTACGTCTGAAGCCAAGACCACCTACGGCATCATTGGTGTCAAGGTCTGGGTTTACAAGGGTGACACCTTGGGTCGCAATGATTTGCCGGCTGTGGAAACAGCGCGTCCTGATGACGAGCGTCGCCCACGTGGCCCACGTCGTGATGACCGTGGCGGTCGCCCCGGTTCTGACCGTCCTGCACCGCGCGGTGCACGCCGTCCAATGGGTGGCAACGCAGCGCCTGCCGACGGTAGCGACAAACCCGCTGAAGCCCTTGGTGCCGACGCTAACAAACCCACCGTTCAGCGCGTCCGCAAGGTAGCCGCGCCAGCTGCAGCAGCTGACGGTAAAGGAGAATAATCATGTTGCAACCCGCTCGTCGAAAATATCGCAAGGAGCAAAAGGGCCGTAACACTGGAGTCGCAACCCGGGGTAGCTCGGTTGCGTTTGGTGATTTCGGTCTGAAATGTATTGATCGTGGCCGTTTGACCGCGCGTCAGATTGAAGCTGCACGTCGTGCGGTTTCCCGTCACGTGAAGCGTGGCGGTCGTATCTGGATTCGGGTGTTTCCTGATAAACCCATTTCCCAAAAACCTGCAGAGGTGCGTATGGGTAATGGCAAGGGTAACCCTGAGTACTATGTGGCCGAGATCCAGCCAGGAAAGATCGTGTTTGAAATCGTGGGTGTGCCAGAAGAGTTGGCGCGCGAGGCGTTTCGTTTGGCAGCCGCCAAACTTCCCCTGCGCACGACGTTTGTGTCACGCATGATTGGCCAGTGATCAGGAGAAAATGATATGAAAACGACTGAATTACGCCAAAAAGATGTCGCTGGTTTGCAGGCAGAGGTCAAGGAGCTTCAAAAGGCTCATTTTGGCTTGCGCATGCAGAAGGCCACCCAACAACTCAACAACACAGCCACACTGCGCACTGCGCGCCGTGACATTGCCCGCGCCAAGACCATTCTGGTCGAAAAGCAGGCTGCTGGCCAATCCGCCAAATAAGGAGCGATAAATGACGGAAGCTAAAACATCCCTCAAGCGCACCTTGGTCGGCAAGGTGGTCAGCGACAAGCGTGCCAAAACCGTGACGGTGCTGATCGAGCGTCGGGTAAAGCACGAGCTTTATGGCAAGATCGTTGGCAAATCCAGCAAGTACCACGCCCATGATGAAAAAGGCGAGTTCAAGCTGGGCGATGTGATCGAGATCACTGAAAGTCGGCCGATCTCCAAGACCAAGAACTGGGTGGCAACCCGTTTGGTCCAGAAAGCCTCATTGGTTTAAGACTACTCCCTGCCTCTTGGCAGAATGATTGAAAGCGGCTCACAATGTGGGCCGTTTTCGTTTATTTTGCTACAAGCATATTTTGGAGTCCGACATGATTAAAGTGGGTGATCAACTTCCGGCCGTGACCTTGATGGAGTATCACGAAGTTGAGGGTGAAGGTTGCAGCATGGGTCCCAATCCCGTCGATGTGATTGCCGCGAGCACTGGCAAGACCATCGCATTGTTTGCGTTACCGGGTGCGTTCACCCCCACCTGTTCTGCGAAACATGTGCCGGGTTACGTTGAAAGTCAGCCCGCATTTAAAGCTGCCGGTGTTGACGAGATTTGGTGTGTCAGCGTGAATGATGCGTTTGTGATGGGCGCCTGGGCGCGAGATCAAAAGACGGGCGAGAAAGTACGCATGCTGGCTGACGGCGATGCCGCGTTCACCAAGGCAACCGGGCTGACGCTTGACCTGACCGGCAAGGGGCTGGGTTTGCGCAGCAACAGGTATTCCATGCTGGTGAAAGATGGACGGGTTGTGTCGCTGAACATCGAAGGCCCGGGGAAGTTTGAAGTCAGCGACGCAGCCACAATGCTTGCTCAAGTGGCCGCTTGAGAATTTTGCAGGCACGCGGCCGCGCTAAAGTCTGACCATCAGATAGTGTGCGCCCTCAATCGGATTGAAATAGTAGGGCGGGATTTCAGTAAACCCCAACTCTTCGTAAAGGGAACGGGCGGATTCCATTTCCGACAGTGTGTCGAGAAGTGCATAGGTGTAATTGGCTTGCCGCGCCGCATCCAGAATTGCCTCGGCAAGTATTCTGCCCGCGCCGTGACCTCTGAACGGCGGGAGCACGAACAAGCGTTTGATCTCGCAGGCGTTCGGGTAGTCCACAGTGTCGAGCGGACGCATGGCGCAGCAACCTGCCAACTGAGCACCGGCGTAGGCTGTCAACAATGCGCCTCGTGGTGGTGCATAGTCGCCAGGTAAGCCTGCCAATTCGGCATCGAAGTTCTGGAAGCAGAGATCGATATTCAAACTTGCCGCATACGTTGCAAAAAGCTCGCCCACTGCAGCGAGTCGATCTGGGCTATCTGGTGTTTGAATGCGAAAAATTTGAGAAGACATGGGCGTTATGTGGCAGGAAACTGCAAGCGAATTCAAATTGCGGAAGTTTTGCGCATGGTCATGGATTGAACCCCCACACCAAACCAGCTCAGCGTTAAGATCATCCTTCATGATGTTTTACCACAGGAGATAGGCCCATGAACCGACGTCGGTTTGCTTCCCTTCAGTTGCTGCTGTGGGCCGGGCCATGGCTCGGACTGCACAGCAACTCCTATGCAATTTCTCTCAACGATATCAGCAACGCTGAAGCGTCACAAGGACTCATGGCAGCACTGGAAAAAGGTGCCAGCGCAGCAGTGAAGACCCTTGGCCAGGCCAATGGATTCATGGGTAACGACAAAGTGCGGATTCCGTTGCCAGGGTACCTGCAGGATGCGGCCAACCTGATGCGCAAATTGGGGCAGGGTGCCAAGCTCGATGAGCTGGTCCTCGCCATGAACCAGGCGGCCGAAGCTGCTGTGCCGATGGCCCGTGACAGCCTGGTTAACGCAGTCAAGACAATGAACGTGCAGGATGCCAAGAAGATCCTTGGTGGTGGCGAGACGGCGGTGACTCAATTCTTTGCAGACAAGACGCGACAACCCCTTTCGCAGAAGTTTCTGCCTGTGGTCACAAAGACCACGGCGCGCGTCGATTTGGCAGGCAAGTACAACCAGATAGCGGGCAAGGCCGCCACGATGGGTCTCGTGAAAGGTGACCAGACAACCATCGAGCAATATGTCACGGCCAAGACACTCGATGGCCTGTATTTCATGATTGGCGAAGAAGAAAAAAAGATTCGGCAAGACCCTGTCGGAGCCGGCAGCGCAGTACTCAAAAAAGTTTTCGGTGCACTCAAACTGTAGCGAGGCGTTCCAAAGCAACCGGAGCGAGTCGAACTTGCCGGAGGCCCAAAGAATTGGTGTTTGCAAGAGGCCATAATCAACACTTTGAACACATGGCAAATCCCCGCATGACAAGTGTGACCCATCGGGGAACCGTTGAACACCATGAATAACGGCATTTTCATTATTGCGCACGCTCCCTTGGCCAGTGCCTTGCGGCAATGCGTGTTGCACGTATTCCCGGACGCGTCTGCCTCGCTCGCCGTGTTTGATGTGCAACCCAACATGCCTGCCGAGGAGACGCTTGCGGCTGCGCGAATGACTCTGGGCCTGCTGCGCGCCGAGCACACGCTGGTATTGACGGACATGTTTGGTGCCACGCCCTGCAATATCGCGCAGAAGCTGGTGGACGGTATCAGTTCGCGCCTGGTAGCCGGTGTCAACTTGCCGATGCTTATGCGTGCAGTGACCTACCGCGACGAACCTATGGACAGGCTGGTGGCTCGTGCATTGGCCGGCGGTACCCAAGGTGTGATGCAAGTGGCCGTGTCTGCGCCGCAAAATCAGCAACGAAAAGTACATGATCAAAACCACGACCACCATCAGCAATAAATTGGGGCTGCACGCCCGTGCTTCAGCCAAGTTGACGAAGCTGGCCGGGAGTTATCCCTGCGAGGTCTGGATGTCCCGGGGCGAGCGCCGGGTCAATGCCAAAAGCATCATGGGTGTCATGATGTTGGCCGCTGGGATGGGCACGCAGGTTGAAGTGGAAACTCACGGTGACCGTGAACAAGAGGCGACGGATGCCTTGTTGGCGCTGATCGCAGACAAGTTCGGAGAGGGTGAATGACCTTTTCCATCCACGGACTGGCAGTGGCTAGGGGCATTGCCATTGGACGCGCCGTGTTGGTGGCTTCCACCCGGCTGGATGTAGCGCACTACTTCATTGAACCGTCCCAGGTTGCGGCTGAGATCAAGCGGGTCGCAGATGGCCGTGACGCCGTGGTCGAAGAGATCCAGCGCCTGCAAACCAGCATCTCGCTGATGGCCCCCAAAGAGAAGACCCCCCATGAAATTTCTGCGTTGCTTGACGTGCATTTGATGCTGCTGCAAGACGAGGAGCTAGCGAACGGGGTCAGGCATTGGATCAAAGACCGTCTTTACAACGCCGAATGGGCGCTTACCACCCAGCTTGAAGTGCTGGTTCGCCAATTTGACGAAATGGAAGACGAATATTTGCGCGAACGCAAGGCTGACCTGGAGCAGATCACGGAGAAAGTGCTGCGTGCGATGCGTGGTGTCTCGTCACCGCTGGTGCAACCGCCGGTGCGCCAAGGGCGAAAGACGTCGCAGCAAGATTTGCTGCTGGATGACACCGTCGATGTACCCTTGATCCTGATTGCGCACGACCTCTCGCCTGCAGACATGCTGCAGTTCAAGCAAAGTGTGTTTGCCGGTTTCATCACTGACGTTGGCGGGAAGACGTCGCACACCGCCATCGTGGCACGCAGTCTGGACATACCGGCGGTGGTTGGTGCACGGCTGAGCAGCCACCTCATCCGGCAGGATGACTGGGTGGTGATCGACGGCGATGCTGGCGTGGTGGTGATTGACCCATCGCCTATCATTCTGGCCGAATATGGGTTCAAGCAGCGCCAGGGTGAATTGCAGCGGGGTCGCCTGTCCCGCTTGCTGCACACCCCGGCGGTGACCATGGATGGTCAGAAAATCGAGTTGCTGGCCAACATCGAAAGCCCCGATGATGCCGCCAGCGCGTTGAAGGCCGGTGCCGTTGGGGTGGGGTTGTTTCGCAGTGAATTCATGTTCATGGGGCGTCACGGCAGGTTGCCCAACGAAGAGGAGCAATACCTGGCCTACCGGCGCGCCGTAGAAGGCATGCAAGGCCTGCCGGTGACGATTCGCACAGTGGATGTTGGTGCGGACAAACCCCTTGACGACTCTTTGCGGGACGATGCCCATCTGAACCCGGCGCTGGGTTTGCGGGCAATTCGCTGGAGTCTGGCCGATCCCGCCATGTTTCTGACCCAGTTGCGAGCCATTTTGCGGGCCGCGGCGCACGGGCAGGTGCACATGTTGATTCCCATGTTGGTGCATGCCAGTGAAATCCGCCAGACCATGTCGCTGATTGACCATGCCAGGGTGCAGTTGGATAACCGCGGTGTGGTCTACGGACCGGTGAAAATCGGTGCCATGATCGAAATACCGGCGGCTGCATTGACGCTTGGTGTGTTCTTGAAATACTTTGACTTCCTGTCCATTGGCACCAATGACCTCATTCAGTACACCTTGGCGATAGATCGGGCCGATGAATCGGTCGCGCACCTCTATGATCCCATGCATCCTGCGGTGCTGCGGCTGGTGGCCAACACCATTACCCAGGCCCATGCCCAAGGCAAGCCAGTCAGCGTGTGTGGTGAAATGGCTGGGGACACCGCCATGACCCGCTTGCTCCTCGGAATGGGTTTGCGCAGCTTTTCGATGCACCCGGCACAGATACTTGCGGTCAAGCAGGAGGTGTTGCGTGCTGATACGGCCAAACTCGCCGTCTGGGCTGAGGGGGTCATGATGGACGACGAGCCCAGTACCCGCATTTCCGCCAAGGCCTGATGTGCCACGCTCTTGATCGACTCATTCGGCTATGAAGGAAAGGGAATTGGAAATCCGAACAAAAATCGCCGTTTTTTGCGCACTTGCGCTGATGACAGCTTTGACCAGTGCCCAGGATCAACGCGTCGGCACCTTGAAATCTGTGACAGGTACAGTCCACATCGGTCAGGCTGAGACGAGCCGCAGCGCTGCCATAGGGGGCGGCCTGCAGCAGGCCGACCGCCTCATGACCGGGCGCGATGCCAGTGCCACGCTCATGCTCAAAGATGGCACAGTGGTGAGTGTCGGGCCGAATTCCACGCTCGAATTGGCCAAAGTGCAGTTCGACACCACCACGCAACAGGGACATCTCATCCTTGACTTGTTGCAAGGCTCGGTGCGGGTCATCACGGGATGGCTGGGCAAGTTGCATCCGGGGCAGGTCAAGGTAACGACCCCCACCTCGGTGGTCGGCGTGCGTGGCACTGATTTCATTGTGGAGGTGCCATGAACTACCTGATGAAACTCGTCGCCTGTCCTTTGGTTGTCGGGTTTTTGGCAGCCTGTGCACCGGCGTCGCGCGTGATTCTGTTGCCAGAGTCAAGCGGCAAGCCGGCTGCTGTCGAGGTCAGAACAGCAATGGTAAGCCAGGTGCTATCGGTCCCCTACCAAACAGCAAGCATCAGCAAATCAGGTGACTTGGCGTTTGGCACCACTGACGCACAGAGCGTCGAGCAACGTTACGGCATCCTGTTGGCCGAAAAGCAACCAGCGGCCGAGCAGTTTTTGTTGTACTTCGAGACCGGTGGTGCCAAGCTGACCGATCAGTCCACCGCTTTGCTGCCTGCCATTATTGCAAGTGCGCGGGCTCGTAAAGGGGGTGAAATCATCGTGATGGGGCACACCGACAGCGTTGGTTCAGTGGAAGCCAATGACACCTTGTCGCTGCAGCGTGCCAAAACTGTCCGCATGCTTTTTGTGACGCAGGGCTTCGACCCCGAACTGGTGGAGGCCGTGGGGCGTGGCGAACGCGCGCCGCTGGTGGCCACGGATGATGAAGTGAACGAACCGCAAAACCGCCGCGCCGAGATCGTTGTGCGTTGATGCCTTTGGCTCAGGACGACCACGTTACATGCGCGGTGCGACCGCAGCGTCGTTCAAAATAAATGAAACACCAGCGGAATCAGCAATGAGGCCAGCACCACCTGCAACCCCAGCGCCAGCCCGGCGAAAGCACCGGCGTCGGTATTGACCTGCAACGCACGCGCCGCGCCAATGCCGTGTGCTGCCGTGCCCAGGGCGTAACCGCGTGCCATCCAGCCACCCGCATCGGTGGGGATTTTCAACCAACCAAACAAGGCTTTGCCGCTGAGGGCACCGACCATGCCGGTGACCACGGCAAACACCGCTGCCAGCGCCGGAATGCCGCCAATCTTGTCGGCAATGCCCATGGCCACCGGCGCCGTGACAGATTTGGGTGCCAGCGACAGCACCACGTCATGCGGCAAGCCCACCGCCCAGCCCAGCAACAGCGCAGAGCCGCTGGCGGCAAAACCACCCAGCACTGCGGCTGTGAGCAATGCATGCCAGTGCTGGCGTAACGCCAGCCGTCGCTCCCACAGCGGCCAGGCCAGCGCCACCACGGCCGGTCCGAGCAAAAAGTGGATGAATTGCGCACCTGAAAAGTAAGTGGGGTAATCCACCCCGGTGACGGTCAGCAGGCTGGCCAGTGTCACCACCGACCAAAGCACCGGGTTGGCCCATGCAGCTTGATTGAGCCGGGCATACACCGCCTGTGCCAGTACATACACCACCAGCGTGGCGGTGAGGCCAAACAGCGGCGTGGCTGACAAGTAAACCCACAACTCGACAAACTTAGGCATCGCGTTGCCCCCTGAATGCCTGCAACACCAGCACCGTGACCGCGAGGCCGAGCCAGGTGGACAGCACAATCACCGCCATCATTCGAACCCCATATTGACCCATTAAGCCTAGGTGCGTCATCACCCCGACACCCACCGGCACAAACAGCAGCGAGAGGTGCGACAGCAAAAAGTTGGCACAGGCGGCCACAGGTTCACGCACCGCAGGCAGCTGCAGCGCCATCAGCAACAGCATCATGCCAATCACTGGCCCCGGAAAAGGCAAGCTCAGACCGCGTGACAACAGCTCACCCAGTGATTGCATGGCCAAAAGCCATGCAAGGCCTTTTAATCCTTGCATAATTTGCTATCAAAAACGTGGCAAGTCAGGGTGCTTGATCTGGCCACCGCGCACCAGCATCTTGCCGTATTCGGCACAGCGTTGCAGGGTTGGGATGACCTTGCCGGGATTGAGCAGGCCTTTGGC
>CAISLL010000310.1 GCA_903886165.1 uncultured beta proteobacterium
CGCCGATCACATCACCAGCGCCGGTCAATTGGCTGAGTTGGCGGGGGCCAAAACCACTGCGCCTGCCGGGTGTGGCATCACCACTGCTTCGGTTCAGCTCAATGACGGTGACACCCTGACCTTTGGCCATGAGCAAATTAGCGCCCTGCAAACCCCTGGCCACACGGCTGGCAGCATGTGTTTTGTCTGGCGCAACCATGTGTTCACCGGCGACACGCTGCTGATCAATGGCTGCGGCCGCACCGATTTTCAGTCGGGCAGTTCTGAGGCGCTGTACAACAGCCTGACAGAGGTGCTGTTCAAGCTGCCTGATACCACCACGGTGTGGCCCGGTCACGATTACCAGGGCAAAACTCATTCAACCATTGCCCAGGAAAAAGCCGGCAATGCACGCGTGGCTGGCAAGACGCAGGAAGAATTTGTCGCCATCATGGCGGCCCTGCATTTGCCGCCACCCAAACGCATTCTTGAAGCTGTACCTGCCAACCTGCAGGGCGGCTTGCGTCACGACGCGCACACCTCGAGCCTGCTGCGGGTGCAGCCAGCAGACGCTTACGCGGGCGACATCAGCGGCCCGTTGGCCTGGGACTGGGTGCAAAACGGCGACGCCGTGCTGGTGGACGTGCGCACCGACGCAGAGCGTGCCTGGGTTGGCTTTGTGCCGGACGCCGCTGCGGTCGCCTGGAAGCAGTGGCCGGGCATGGTGACCAACCCAAATTTTGATGCCGAGCTGCTGGCCGCCGTACCGGCTGGCAAAAAAGCGCTGATGCTGTGCCGCAGCGGCGTGCGCTCTATTGCAGCGGCCAAGCGCGCCACCGAGCTTGGCCTGCAGGCCTACAACATTCTGGAAGGTTTTGAGGGCGACCCCGACACCCATGCCCAGCGTGGCCATCAAGGTGGCTGGCGCTTTCACGGCTTGCCCTGGCGGCAAGGCTGAGGCGCCTGGTGCGGATGGTTCGAATGTGCCGATAATGCCGCCATGACTTTTTTGGCCATTGACATCGGCAACACCCGCTTGAAGTGGGCACTGCACACCGCCCCGCGTAGAAATGCACCGCTGTTGGCGCAAGGTGCAGAGTTTCTTGAAAACATTGACCGCCTGGCCGAGGGTGATTGGGCCGGTCTGGCATCGCCGTCACGCATGCTTGGCTGCACCGTGGCCGGTGATGCCGTCAAGCGCCGGGTCGAAGAGCAGATGGAGCTGTGGGACGTGTCCGCCAATTGGGTGGTGTCGAGCGCCAGTGAAGCTGGGCTGACCAATGGTTACGACTACCCATCACGTCTGGGGGCTGACCGCTGGGTCGCCATGATTGGCGCCTGGCACCGCAGCCTGGCGCAAGGCCCGGCGCGGCCCCTGGTGGTGGTGATGGTGGGCACGGCTGTCACCGTGGATGCCATTGACACCCATGGCAAATTCCTGGGGGGCTTGATCTTGCCGGGTCATGGCATCATGCTGCGTGCGCTGGAATCCGGCACCGCCGGGCTGCATGTGCCGACCGGCAACGTGTGTGAATTCCCAACCAATACCAGTGACGCCCTGACCAGCGGGGGTACCTATGCCATTGCGGGCGCGGTCGCTTGTATGGTGCAACACTTGCGCCAACATTGCGGCGTTGATCCGCGCTGCATCATGACCGGTGGCGCGGGCTGGAAGATGGCGCCCAACATGTCGGTGCCGTTTGAGCTTGTGGACAACCTGTTGTTTGACGGCCTGCTGGAAATGGCCGCACACCGTTTTTCAAGCCAAATTGGCATACAGACCTTATGGAATAAGGGTGAATAGCTATATTAAATATAGGCTTTAAGCAGTTGCTTTTGCCAGCCACTGCTCAGCCAGCCGGACCCAGTAAGTGCCGCCAAGCGGCAACAGGTCGTCATTGAAGTCGTAACTGGCGTTGTGCAGCATGCACGGCCCGCCGCCGTGGCCGATGTCGCGGTGGTCGCCATCGCCATTGGCAATGAAGGCGTAGCAGCCGGGTTTGGCCAGCAACATGTAAGAGAAGTCTTCCGCGCCCATGGTGGGTTCTTGTGCCTGCACGTTGTCGGCGCCCACAATGCCGGCCATCACTTGCCGGCAAAATTCGGCCTCATGCGCGCTGTTGATGGTGGGCGGGTAGTTGCGGTTGAACTCAAAGTCGGCGTGAACGCCGGAAGCTGCACAGGTGTGTTCGGTCATCATGCGCATGCGTTGCTCGATCATGTCCAGCACATCCATGGAAAAGGTGCGCACCGTGCCTTGCAGTTCGCAGACATTTGGAATCACATTGGTGGCTGACCCGGCGTGGATCATGGTGACCGAGATCACGCTTGCGTCAATCGGTTTGACATTGCGGCTGATGATGGTTTGAAAGCTTTGCACCAGTTGGCAGGCCACCGGCACCGGGTCGAGGGCGTTGTGTGGCATGGCGGCGTGGCCGCCTTTGCCGTGAACGGTGACCTTGAATTCGTTGCTCGACGCCATCACCGGCCCCGGGCTGGCGGCAAACTGCCCGGCCTGGAAACCGGGCCAGTTGTGCAGGCCAAAGACAGCGTCCATGGGAAAGCGGTCAAACAAGCCGTCCTTGATCATCTCGCGCGCGCCGCCACCGCCTTCTTCGGCGGGCTGGAAAATCAGGTACACGGTGCCGTCAAAGTTGCGGTGTGTGGCCAGGTGTTGGGCCGCCGCGAGCAGCATGGCGGTGTGGCCGTCATGGCCGCAGGCGTGCATTTTGCCAGGGTAGGTGCTGGCATGCGCAAAGGTGTTGAGTTCTTGCATCGGCAGCGCGTCCATGTCGGCGCGCAGGCCAATGGCACGGCTGGAGGTGCCCCCCTTGACAATGCCAACCACGCCGGTCTGCCCCAAGCCACGGTGGATGGGAATGCCCCACTCGGTGAGCTTGTGCGCCACCACATCGGCGGTGCGGTGTTCGTTGAAGCAAAGCTCAGGGTGGGCGTGCAGGTCACGCCGCAGGGCGCTCAAGCTGCCACGCTTTGCATTGATGTCTTGGATTAAATTCATAGCTACTCACGCTTATAAGTAAAGGGCTAAATGTCAAAAGGCATAAAAATAACGCACCATGACCAAAGCGGGGTGATTCCCCGGCGTGATGCATTTCGTCCACAATCATGCCTTAACTTGCCATGCCACCATGAAACCAACCACTTTGTCGTCCGCCACTGATATTGCTCAAGTCGTCGGTGCCTGTCCGCACGATTGCCCCGACACCTGCTCAATCCTGACCACCGTGCAAAACGGCATCGCCATCAAGGTGCAGGGCAACCCCGCTCACCCGCATACGGACGGTGTTTTGTGCACCAAGGTGTCGCGCTACACCGAGCGCACCTACCATCCGGATCGGATCCTGCAGCCCTTGAAACGGGTTGGCCCCAAGGGGTCAGGGCAGTTTGAACCGGTGGGCTGGGACGCGGCACTGACCGACATTGCAGCGCGTCTGCAGGCCATTGCGGCGCGGAACCCACAAGCCATCCTTCCCTACAGTTATGCCGGCACTATGGGGCTGGTGCAGGGCGAAAGCATCGCTGCGCGTTTCTTCAACAAGCTGGGTGCGTCGCAACTGGAGCGCACCATTTGCGC
>CAISLL010000311.1 GCA_903886165.1 uncultured beta proteobacterium
CCGCATCCAGCATGGCCAGGTCGGTCAGCACACGGATGAGTCGGGAGTGATGGAGGTTTGTACGCGTCAATGCTCGCGCCATGAATGACAGGGATCCAAATAATGGGTTTTTGCTGCACTTGAAACAAGGCCTGGTGGCCCAGGGCAAGCAAACGGGGGTGCCTACTCACTTGTTAACTCAGCGCCTGTGTGGCTGGCTGGGGTCGAGTCCGAAAAACTGTGGCTAAGAAAAATGATTGTAAATCACTGACTTACGGGCTTTCCGAAAAATGTCACCCCCGCTTCCAGGCATGAAAGCGCGCCAGCCAGGCCAGCACTTTCTGCGGCGCATGGGCACGCTTCCACTCACCCGCCACGTACTTGTTGGCCTCAGCCAGCGTCGGGTAGGTGTGAATCGTGCCCAGAATCTTGTTCAGGCCCAGCCCATGCTTCATGGCCAGCACAAATTCGGCCAACAGATCCGCCGCGTGTTCACCCACGATGGTCACGCCCAGAATGCGGTCTTTGTCCGGCACGGTCAGCACTTTGACAAAGCCATGCGCGGTGCCGTCCGCAATGGCGCGGTCGAGTTCGTCAATGCCGTACCTGGTGACCTCATAGGGAATGTTCTTTTCTTTGGCTTCCTGTTCATTGAGCCCCACACGAGCCACCTCGGGTTCGATAAAGGTCGCCCAGGGCACCACGGAGTAGTCCACCTTGAACTTCTTGAAGTCTCCAAACAGCGCATTGACTGCCGCGTACCAGGCCATGTGGCTGGCCGTGTGGGTAAATTGATAGGGTCCAGCCACGTCGCCTGCTGCGTAGATGTTGGGGTACAGGGTCTCCAGATAATCGTTTACTGCCACGGTGCGCTGAGTGGGAATTCCCAAATCTTCCAGTCCGTACCCTTGCAAGCGGGCCACGCGGCCAACCGCGCACAGCAGGGCATCAAATTCGATGCGTTTCTCGACACCCTGATGCTCGACCACGATGAATTTGTGCTCGCCTTGTCGCTCGCAGCGCAGGGCCTTGTGGTCGGTCAGCACGTCAATGCCGTCGCGTGTCAACGCATCACGGGCCAGATCAGACACCTCAACGTCTTCGCGGCCCATGAGGCGCGGTGCCATCTCGATTTGGGTCACCTTGGAGCCCAGGCGGGCAAAGCTCTGTGCCAACTCGCAGCCAATGGGGCCTCCACCCAAAACAACCAGGCGCGTCGGTGGCGCATCGAGTTTGGCAAATTCGTCCCACAGCGTGTCACTGGTGACATAACCCACGTCATCGAGACCAGGCAGTGGTGGCACGAAGGGACGGGCACCAGCGGCAATGACGATGGAACGGGTAGTCAGACGCTGGGTGCCACCGTCATTCAATTTGATTTCAACCGTCCAGGGGTCGACGATCTTCGCGTAACCTTCAAGCACCTCCACGCCAAGTCCGGTGTAGCGCTCGATACTGTCGTGCGGCGCCACAGCTGCAATCACCTCATGCACGCGGGCCATGACCTTTTTAAAGCTGAACTTGGGGTCAGTGGCGCTCAAGCCATAGTTTTCTGCATGGCGCATCTGGTTGGCAATGCGGGCCGATTTGATCAGTGCCTTGCTTGGCACGCAGCCATAGTTCAGGCAGTCACCGCCCATCTTGTGTGCTTCGACCAACGTCACTTTTGCTTTGACTGCTGCTGCAATGTACGAAGTGACCAAGCCTGCCGCACCGCCGCCAATGACCACCAGATTGCGGTCAAACGTTTTGGGGCGTTGCCATCTGGCATAGACGCGGCGACTCTGCAGAAGATTCATCAACTTTTTAGCCAGCATGGGGAAGATGCCTAGCAGCGCAAATGAAAGTAGCAGGCCGGGGGACACGATGCCCGACAAACTGGTGATCTGGGCCAGTTGGGTGCCTGCGTTGACGTACACAAGGGTGCCCGCCAACATGCCCAGCTGGCTCACCCAGTAGTAGCTCACGGTGCGGATGGGTGTCAGGCCCATGAGCAGGTTCACCAGGAAAAACGGAAAGACGGGGATCAACCGAAGGGTAAACAGGTACAGCGCACCGTCTTTGGCCATGCCTTCATTGATGGCCTTGAGCCGGTCCCCAAAACGGCGCTGAATCGCATCGCGCAGCACATGGCGCGATGCCAAAAACGCCAAGGTGGCACCGATGCTGGAGGCGAACGACACAATCAGTGTGCCCATGGACAGGCCAAACAAGGCGCCCGCTGCCAGCGTCAGGATCGCGGCGCCCGGCAACGACAGCGCGGTCGCCACCACATACACCGCAAAAAAGGCCAGTCCGACACCGAAGGGTGAGGCCGCACGTTGCGCTTCAAATTGCCCCAGGCTGGCTTTCATGCCGTCCAGGGTCAGGTAGTGGTTCAGATCCAGCGCAAAAAAGGCAGATACCAACAAGGCGGCAGTGACAAGAATCAGTGGTTTTTTCATGGTGGCCCAACGTCGTTCAAATTTGGTGTGGCGATGGATGATCGCCGATGCAGACATAGTCGCAAACGGCATCGGATTCTTACGGTTTTGAAAAGGCGCTTGGCCGGCACGCCCCCGCCTGGTTGCCAGTTTCATTGGGTGATGAAATATGAGCATTTAGGCTGTACACCTTATAAATAAAGCGCTTAACACTATCGTCTTTTTAAAGCATTAAATTTTTTGAAAATTTCCGTGTAAGGAATTCATGCGGGCTACGACTGTTCAAGCAGTGCGGTACACACAACGTGTTCTGTACGAATTGTTCGCACTGACAGCTTATTCATTTCCCACCCTCAACCGTTAAAGGACATTCAAATGAAGAACCCAACCCAAACCACCACCCGCATCCTCTCTGCCGCAGGTCTGGCCCTGGCCATGGGCGCTGCCCTGACCATTGCCGCCACCCCTGCCGCCGCGCAGTCCGCAGAAAAGGAGAAATGTTTTGGCGTCGCATTAAAAGGCAAAAATGACTGCGCCGCAGGTGCGGGCACCACCTGTGCGGGCACCTCCAAGGTTGACTTCCAGGGCAATGCCTGGTCACTGGTACCCAAGGGCAGCTGCGAAAAAACAGCGTCAAAAACATCGTCCACTGGTTTTGGCCAGCTCAAGGCCTTCAAGGAAATCAAGGCCTGATACGTCTGAACACCGCCCGGAGCAGCTGGCATGTCAAACCACTTTGACACGTTGTCGCCAACGCCAGGTGTACCGGCCCTGGCGCTGTCGGCCCGGGCCGGTGTGGGCTTGAAACCTGAACATTTTCAGGAAATTCTGGCCACCCAGCCAGACATCGGCTTCTTTGAAGTCCATGCCGAGAACTACATGGTGCCGGGCGGCCCGTTTCACCATTACCTCACCCGGATTCGCGAGTCTTACCCGCTTTCGATGCACGGCGTGGGGCTGTCCATCGGGGCCGATGCGCCGCTGGACACCCAACATCTGAACGCGCTGGCAGCCTTGCTGCACCGCTACCAGCCACAATCATTTTCAGAGCATCTTGCGTGGTCTACGCACGGCGACACGTTTTTCAACGACTTGCTGCCGCTGCCTTACAACACCGACACATTGCAGCGGGTATGCAACCACATCGACCAGGTGCAGTCGCACTTGAGGTGGCGTATGTTGCTGGAAAACCCGGCCACTTATGTCGAGTTTGCGGCTTCCACCTGGGACGAGGCTGCATTTCTGACCGAGGTGCTGCGGCGCACCGGCTGCGGGCTGTTGCTGGACGTGAACAATGTGCATGTGGGCAGCGTCAACCACCGCTATGACCCCCACGCCGCGATCCGCGCCATGCCACTGGCACATGTCGGCGAAATTCACCTGGCCGGGTTTGCAACGCAGACCGATGGCAACGGCGACGTGCTGTTGATTGACAGCCATGGCGCACCGGTGGCACCAGCGGTCTGGGAGCTTTATGACTACACCCTGGGTCTGATCGGTGCCAAACCCACCCTGCTTGAGCGGGACAACGACATTCCCGACTGGCCAGTGTTGCTGGCTGAAGCCAATTTGGCGCAGCAGCATATGAAGGCGTCGCGCCGTTGCGATCACTTGCAAGATGTGCATTTGAAGGCCTCGCCTCAAATCAAGCGGTCTGTCAAAGAGGTGGCAGTATGAACAGCCAGAGCGCATTTGCAGCCGCGCTGCTCACGCCCGAACTGCCGTGCCCCAGCGGGTTGAAAACCTGGAATGGCTCCGACCCCGCAGTGCGTTTTGCGGTGTACCGCAACAATGTCACCGTCTCCCTGATTGACGCGCTGGCAGCCACCTACCCGGTGTTGCAGACCTTGGTAGGCGAAGCATTTTTTCGGGCCATGGCGAGGGAGTTTGTGCAGGCGAATCCGCCACGCGCACGCATCATGGCGTTTTACGGGCTCGGCTTTGCTGACTTTGTGACGGCATTTCCACCAGCTGCCTGCGTGCCTTATCTGGGCGATGTGGCGCGGCTTGAAATGGCCCGCGTTCAGGCCTACCACGCCGCCGATGTGCCGCCTCTTGCACACGGGGCCATGCAGTTGGCGCTTGCCGACCCAGACGCGCTCATATCCTTGCAACTGGTGCTGCACCCGTCGATGCAGGTGATTGAGTCACCGTTTGCCATTGTTTCGCTGTGGGCTGCGCACCAGGGGGTGCTGAGCCTGGCATCTGTTGACCCGGAGGTGGCCCAGACGGCACTCGTGTACCGGCACGCGCTGGATGTGAACACCCTGGAACTGACGGAGGGTGTTGGCCAGTTCCTGTGCGCCCTGAACGCCGGCGAGACCTTGGTTGATGCGGCAGGCATGGCCAGCCATGACCCCGCATTTGATTTACCCCAGACCCTGGCGCTGCTGCTTCGTTTGCAACTCATCACCCACATCACCACCGGAGAACGGCACCATGAACACTCGCACTGAAACATCAGGCATAGGCACAGGCCCGGGTGCAGACAACGGACTGATTACCGGATTGCTCCATCGTTTTACCGACCTGTGCTCACACATTCCCCAGACCGTTTTAGCGTTTGTGGCGCGTTTCTCGATTGCAGCGGTGTTCTGGAAGTCGGGGCAAACCAAGGTGCAGGGCTTTGCCATTGACATCGTCAACCAGGAGTACACGCTGGGTTGGCCGCGCCTGTCGGACTCGGTGGTTGACTTGTTTCGGGACGAATACCAGTTGCCGTTGATTCCACCTGAGATGGCTGCCACCATGGCGGCTTTTGCCGAGCACTTCTTCCCGCTGCTGATCTTGTTCGGCTTGGCCACTCGTCTGTCTGCCCTGGCGCTGCTGGGCATGACCATGACCATTCAGCTGTTTGTCTACCCCGATGCTTACCCCACCCATGGCACCTGGGCTGCGGTGTTGTTGTATTTGATGGCGTATGGACCGGGCAAGCTGTCACTGGACCACTGGATATCACGCCGCAGCGCTTGAGTCGGGCGCAGCGGCGATCTTTCGCAGCGCCTGCTCAAACACCGCCACCGGTTGGCCGCCCGAGATCAGGTGTTTGTTGTTGATGATCACCGCCGGGACTGAGTTGATGCCGTGGCTGCTGTAGAAAGCCTCGGCCTCGCGCACCTCGGCAGCAAATTCTTCACTGCCCAAAATGGCCTGTGCACGTGGCACGTCCAGCCCGGCTTGCGCCACGGCGGCCAGCAGCACCTCATGCGACTCCATGGCCTGGCTCTGGGTGTGGCACGCTGCCAGCAAGGCCTTTTTCAAGGCCAGTTGCAAACGGGGTGATTCAAGCCCGGCCCAATGCAGCAAACGGTGCGCGTTGAAAGTGTTGTAAATCCGGCCGCGCCCGGACGGATTGAAGACAAAACCCACGTCCGCGCCCCGTTGGCGAATGGTGTCGCGTATTTGCGCCTGCTGTTCCAGTGTGGAGCCATATTTTTGCGTCAAATGTTCGCCAATGTCCTGCCCGCCTGCCGACATCTGTGGGTTGAGCTCGAACGGCTGCACGTGGATGTTAACCTCTACCTCGCCCTGCAAGTTGGCCAGCGCCTGTTCCAATGCCGACAAACCAATGGCGCACCAGGGGCAGGAAATGTCCGAGACAAAATCAATTTTCAGCGTAGGCGTCATGGTGTGGGTGAGGGGCTTGGGGTGGTTTTGTGTTTTCTGGCAGCCACTTTAACCGGATGGCCGGTCTTGACGGCTTGTGCGGTCTTTTGCGCCCGTGCCGCCAGTGCGAGTTCACGCACCCTTTTGATCTCCTCGTCGCTGAATGGACCATTGACGCCTAAAATGGCCGCCAGCTTCATGCCGTGTTTGAGACCCAGCTTGTAGATCTCGCGCACCTTTTCCCACTCGATGGCACGGCCAACGGTGAAGTTTTCAAACCGGCCCTCCAGCGCCAGCACAATGGTTTCGGCCAGGCAGGCGTACACGACGCCCTGGGGCAGGCCGATGTTTTTGATCTGCACGTCGCCCGGCAACTGGATTTCACCGGACTCGATCACCAGCACATCGGGCCGCTTGGCGACTTCGCTGGCGGGCAGGTCGAGCGGACGCGCCACGTCGGTGATGACACAGCCCGGTTTGACCCGCATGATGTCAAGCACCTTCTTGCCCGCGCCTGAGGTGGCGGTGACGATCATGTCCATGTCGGCAATGTCCTTGTCGGCCTGTGCCGAGAGAAACAGCATGGCATCGGACGTTTCCTGCAGAATGGATTCCTTCAGCGCCAGCAGCTTGGCTGTCTCTGGCGACACCAGGTACGAACGCGCCCAGGCCCATGATCTGGGCGCCCAGCCG
>CAISLL010000312.1 GCA_903886165.1 uncultured beta proteobacterium
CGGTTTGAGCCAGAGGCAGGGTCAGACAGAACTCCGCTCCAATGGGCGCGAGGTTCTTCGCACTGAGGGTGCCACCCATACCCGTGGCGAGTGTTTCGCACAAGCTCAGACCCAACCCTAGGCCGCCTTCACGGGTCGTGAAAAATGGCTCAAAAATCCGGTTCAGGGATTCAGCCGGAATACCGGGGCCACGGTCTTGCACGAGCAGTCTGGCCTGTGTGGAGCTCGCTACAAACACCACCGTCAACCGGCGCTCTTCCGGCGGAGTGGCATGCATCGCCTGCACTGCGTTCATGAGCAGGTTATGGAGGATCTGGTCCAGCGCGACCGCATCTGCCTGGACCATGCAAGGCAGATCTGACTCCTGGAGCGTGACCGGGATCTTTTGCCGCTGCAATTCCGGCTCCATTAAATACAGGACCTTGCGCGCTGCCTCACACAGGCTGACCGCCTGCAATGACTGGGTGGTACCCGGTTGCTCGACCAGGCGGCGCAGCCGACCCACCACCTCGGCGGCGCGGCGCGACTGGCCCACGGCCTGCGCCATGGCCTGGCGCGCCGCCAGCAGGTCCGGCGCGTCGTCATCCAGCAAACGGCTGGCCGCCTGCGTGTTGGCAAGAATCGCGGTAAGTGGCTGGTTCAGCTCATGTGCCATGCCGGCGGCCAGTTCGCCTAGGGTGTTGAGTCGCGCCACCTGCCCCAGGCGCAGCAACTCTTCGGCACGGTGGCGGTCGTCGCGTTGGCGCACCAAAACCCACACCATGCGCAACACGGCCGCCGCTAGCACGCACCAGGCCAGCATCCAGTGCCAAGGCAACTCGCTCCAGCCCACATGGCGCTGTGCCACGACCTCAAAAAGCTGACTGGGTGACGCCAGAACCTTGTGAAAACCGAAGTGCCAGCCGGGTGCATCGGGCAGCACCTTGCGCCCTGCCTGCAAGTCAAGGGCCTGCCCCTGGTACACCAGCGCCACACGCACCGTGCTCAGCTTTGGGTCCATCGGCCATTCGCGCCAGGGCACCATGCTGCGAATGTCGATCTTGAGCAGGTAACTGGCTGGCAGTGCACCCAGCATCAACTCGTAACGCCCCAGGGCAAAGTCGGTTTGCACCAGCAGTCCATGCCCCAACTGGCGCGATTGGGCATCCAGCGCCTGCAGATGGGCATCGGGCCAGCGTGCATCGCGGGCACGCCGCTGCACACTCAAGATGTGCGGGTACACCGAAGGCAGGCGTTGCTCCGGGTGGGCGCTGTCGTCATTCGAATCCAGCAATGCCAGTGTGGCCAGCACGGCATCGTGCTGCACCACTTGCTGGCTGAGCAGACGATGGGTGATGCGGGCATTGGTTTCGAACGCCTCGCGCTCCTGCTGCAGCGCGTAACGCGCCAACAAGACCGCACCCAGCAAGGAGAGCAGCCCCCAGGCGAGCAACCATGGACCATGACGCTTGAAGCTTGGCTTCATGGCTCAGAAAAGCAAATCGGAGGCGTATTCAAATTTCATAGCGCATCACGCATGTTTATCAAGGAAAAGCGGCCATTTTTCCATAAATTTTGGGTGCTGGACTCGTGCTGCAGCAGCAAGGCGTTGAACAAAGGCTCCAGTTGTGTGCCGTCTGGGTTAGCCAGCAGCACGAAACGTGCGTCACCGTCGGCACGCTCTTCCTGCAACAGGCCAACCCAATCAAGTTCCACCAGCGTCTCCAGCACCGGTTCCAGCTGCAGGGCATCCACTTTCAGAACCTGCGCCAGCTCGGCCATGGTCAACCCATTGTCAGCGCTGTCACGCAAGGGCGCCAGTTGCTGCAGGATTTCAAGCGCCAGCAGAAACTGCCAACCGTGCGCCCGCGCGCGGCGCTGCACGCCGCTGAGCAGGCTTGGCAAATACGCTGCAATCACTGCGCCCAGCAGCACAATCACCCAGGCGGTGTAGATCCAGATCAACAAAATAGGCACCGTGGCAAAAGCGCCATACAACACCGAATACGTCGGCACCTTGCCCAGGTACAGCACCAGCAGCCGCTTGGCCAGCTCGAACCCGGCCGACACAAACACGCCCCCCACCCAGGCGTGTGTCCAGCGCACCCGGGTGTTGGGCACATAGTGATATAGCGCCGCCATGCCCCAGGCCAGCAATACAAATTGCAGACTGTCCAGCAAGAATTGGACACCGCCAGGCAGCTCACCCACCAGTCCCTTGGAGGCCGACACCGCATACGAGGTCAGCGTCAGGCTCACGCCCAGCAGCAACGGCCCCAGGGACACAATGGCCCAATACACCAAAACGCGCTGGCCGAACGGGCGCGGTGCGCGCACCCGCCAAATACCGTTCAAGGTACGGTCAATCGTCAATATCAGGGCCAGGGTGGTGACAAACAACACCGCCAGACCGGCCCCTCCCAGTTTGCTGGCCTTGCCGGCAAACTGAGTCAAATAGCCCAGCACCTGGCGCGCAATGCTGTCCGGCACCAGGCTCTCAATCAGCCATTGCTGCAACACACCCTGAAACTTGGCAAACATCGGAAAAGCCGTGAACACCGCCAGCGCCACGGTGACAAACGGCACCAGCGCAATCGTGGTGGTGAAGGTCAGGCTGCTGGCGGTGAGGCCCAGGCGGTCCTCCCGAAAGCGTTCACGCAAGGTGTGAGCGGTGTTTTTCCAGGGAAAGTTGGACAGGTCTTTTAAAAAGACTTCCAGCCGTTGGGACCAGATGGTTCGGGAGGGGGGAAAGTGACGCATGGCCGCTATGATGCCATCCCAATGACGCACCCCATTTCAAACCCCATCACACCCGCCTCCCACAGCGTGGCCCTGACCCGCATTCTGGCCGTGGGCAGCCTGCTGGGACTGATCATTTTGGGCCTGGCCTGGGAGCTGGTGTTGGCGCCGCTTCGCCCGGGTGGCTCCTGGCTGGCGCTGAAGGTTTTACCGCTGTGTATTCCGCTGGCCGGCCTGCTGAAAAACCGCATGTACACCTACCGCTGGGTCAGCCTGTTGGTGTGGCTGTATTTCACCGAAGGTGCCGTGCGCGCCTACAGTGACAAAGTGCCGGGGAATTATCTGGCCATGGGCGAGGTGTTCCTGTGCCTGACCCTGTTCACCGCCTGCGCGCTGCATGTGCGCCTGCGCCTTAAAAACGCAACGCACACGGCAAGCCTCAGCGACAACGCCACCCCATCCGGTGCCCCCACCCATGCAAAGCCTGCTGCGTGAACTTGAAGCCATTGTGGGCAACGCCCATGTCCTGACCGATGGCGACTTGCGCGCCTGGACCCAGGACTGGCGCAAACGCACCCACGGCAAGGCGCTGGCAGTGCTGCGCCCTGGCAACACGGACGAGGTGGCGCGGGTGGTCAAAGCCTGTGCCAAATTCCGCGCCGAGCACCCGGCCTGCGGCTTGAGCCTCGTGCCGCAGGGCGGCAACACCGGGCTGGTGGTGGGTTCCACACCGGATGACTCAGGTCGGCAAATTGTGCTGAGCCTGCAACGCATGAATGCGGTGCGCGGGGTGGACGGCGCCAACCTGACCATGACCGTGGACGCCGGTTGCATCCTGCAAGCCGTGCAGGAACGTGCCCAGGCAGAGGGTTTATGGTACCCACTGAGTCTGGCGGCCGAAGGCACCTGCACCATTGGCGGCAATCTGGGCACCAATGCCGGCGGCACCCAGGTGCTGCGGTTTGGCAATGCGCGTGAGTTGTGCCTGGGGCTGGAAGTGGTCACGCCGCAAGGGGATGTGTGGGAAGGTTTGAGCGGCTTGCGCAAGGACAACACCGGTTATGACTTGAAGAACCTGTACATCGGTGCCGAGGGCACACTGGGCATCATCACCGCTGCCACGCTCAAACTCTATCCCTTGCCCAAGGCGCAACTCACGGCCTGGGCTGCCGTGACCTCGCTGGAAGCGGCGGTGACGCTGCTCGGCCTGGCGCAGCAACACCTGAGCGCCAGCCTGACCGGTTTTGAAGTGATGGGCCAGTTTGCCCTGGCTCTGGTGGCGAAACACTTTGCCACCTTGCGTGTGCCGTTATACGAACACAGCGCCTTTTGTGTGCTGCTGGAAAACGCCGATGCCGAGTCTGAGGCCCATGCCAGGCAACAGTTTGAAGGTTTGCTGGAGGCCGCCATGGCGCAGGGCTGTGTCACCAACGCCGTGGTGGCCGGGAGCCTGGCCCAAGCCCAAGCGCTGTGGCAGGTCCGCGAAAGCATTCCGCTGGCGCAGGCGCAAGAGGGCCTAAACATCAAACACGACATTTCGGTGCCGGTGTCGGCCATGGCAGCCTTTGTAAAAGCCACTGATGCGCAACTTGCCCAAGCCATCCCGGGCGTGCGGCTGGTCAACTTTGGCCATCTGGGCGATGGCAATTTGCACTACAACGTGCAGGCGCCCAACGGCCACGATGCCGCGGCGTTTTTGCGCGAGCAGGAACCACGAGTGAACCAGATCGTGTTTGACTCGGTGATGGCGCATGGCGGCTCCATCTCCGCCGAACACGGCATTGGCAGCCTGAAAGTCGGGCACTTGGCCCACTACAAATCCCCCGTGGCACTGGGCACGATGCGCGCCATCAAGCAGGCGCTGGACCCGCTGAACCTGATGAACCCGGGGCGGGTGGTGCCAGAATGGTGACCTACTTACGAGTTAAGCCCATGAATCCCA
>CAISLL010000313.1 GCA_903886165.1 uncultured beta proteobacterium
AGAAAAAACGTCACAAAACCCACCAGCCACATCAATGTGGATAACCTGGAGGTTCTGATGCGGGTGGTGATGACGTCAAAGCCGTTGTGTGCGTCCACCACCTCCACAATGGTCATCGCCCCCATCAGAAAGAAAACAATTTGCGCCGTGCTCATCAGCGATTCGCCCAACTGCTCACTCACCAGGTGGGCGTCACCCATCGACAGGGCGTAAATCGTCCAGAGCAGGCCCGCGCCCACCAGGGCCGAGCCAGACTTGTTGATTTTGATCGGGTGTTCCAGTGCAATCGCCGCGTAGGTGATGACAAAGATAACGATCAATGCAGGGGCCGCTTGGGCCATGAGGTTGGGTTCAAGGGACATGGTCGGAGTTTCTCCGCGTGGCGGCCCGACCAGCGCATGAACCTGTCACACCACACCATGCAATGCGCACACCCGCCGCGATTCTACCGGGGCGCCCTTTGACATCGCTGCCTGCAGCCCGTGGCTTATGCACGGACTGAAGGTGCTGCCATGCGCAAACTTACCTGGCTGCGTTCGGAAAAAACAGCTGTTCGCCGCCAATCTTGTAACCAGCAATCGCGCCCTGCCCCGCCGCTGAGGTGACCCAGTCGACAAACTTCTGGCCGTCGGCGGCCTTCACATGGGGGTGTTTGGCCGGGTTGACCAACATCACACCATATTGGTTGAACAGGCGTTTGTCGCCTTCCACCAGCACCTTCAGGTCGCCCCGGTTTTTGAAGTTGAGCCAGGTGCCACGGTCGGTCAGCACGTAGGCGCCTGTGCTGGACGCCATGTTCAGCGCTGGGCCCATGCCGCAGCCGCAGGCCTTGTAACCAGTGCCTTGTTTGTCAGTCAGTTCTGCCATCGTCCAGAAACGCAGTTCAGCAGCATGGGTGCCGCTTTTGTCGCCACGCGAGATGAACGGCCCATTCGCCGCGGCCAGTTTCTTGAGCGCTTCCACCACGTCATTGCCTTTGACCATGAGCGGGTCACTGGCCGGGCCCACCAGCACGAAGTCGTTGTACATGACCTCAAAACGTTTCACCGCAAAACCCTCGGCGACGACCTTTTCTTCGGCCACCTTGTCATGCACAAACAGCACATCGGCATCACCCCGGCGGCCCATGTCAATGGCCTGGCCGGTGCCGAGCGCCACCACTTTCACCTCAACGCCACTGGCTTTCTTGAATTCGGGCAAGAGGTGGGCAAACAGGCCCGACTGCTCGGTGGAGGTGGTGGAGGCCACCACAATGGACTGCGCCTGCACGGCCACGGATGAACCCCATGTTGCTATTATAAAAATAGCAATAGGTGCATATTTTATGTGGGCTAGAGGCTTAAAACACTTAAAATTTTTCACTGAAATCATACCAATTCTCCTTTGACAAACAAATGGGCCGCCGGGTACTGCTGCTGCAGCAACGGCCCGCTGAAAAAATCACTCACCGGCAAATCGGCCAGCACACGCCCATGCTCCAGGTAAATCACCCGGTTGGCCAGGCGTTTGACCTGGCCGAGGTTGTGGCTGGCAAAAATCAGGGTCATGGCCTCGGGCCCACTGGAAAATTCTTCGATCAAGGCCTCCACCTCGCGTTTGGCGTGTGGGTCCAGGCTTGCGGTGGGCTCGTCCAGCAGCAACACCTGCGGCTGCAAGGCCCAGGCACGCGCCATCGCCACACGCTGCTGCTGGCCGCCCGAGAGCTGGCGCGCGTTGCGCAGTGCCAGGTCCTGCAAACCGACACGCCCCAATGCCCGCAGCGCCTTGGTTTTGGCAGCGCCCCAGGGCGTGCCGCGCAGCCACAGCCCGAGCGCAATGTTGGCCTGCACCGACAGGCGCATCAAATGCGGCTTTTGGAACAACATGGCCTGGCGCAGCCACGGCGCGCTGTGCGCGCCACCGGCAGTGGGTGCCACCAGACCATGCAACAGGCGCAGCAGCGTGCTCTTGCCGCAGCCGTTGGCGCCGACCAGGGCGACACGCTCCCCAGGCAAGATGGACAGGCTGACCTCAGTCAAAGCGCGCACGCCACGGCCGCTTTGGCCAAAATGCACACTGGCACCGGTCAGCTCAAACACCGGCTGCAGTACCGTGCATGGCCGCTCCAGCGGCAGACCTGCCAGCGCAGCTGCATCCCCATTCATCAGAACGGCCGGTTTCATACCGACACCGCCAGCGGCAGGGCGGCCACACCGCCAGACTCGCGCCGCTCGCGCCAGCGCCGCAGCAACGCAATCAGCACGTTCAACAACAGCACCACGGCAAGCAAAATCAGCCCCAGACCCAAGGCCAGCGGCAAATCACCCTTGCTGGTTTCCAAAGCAATGGCGGTGGTCATGACCCGCGTAAAACCGTCCACATTGCCGCCCACAATCATCACCGCACCGACCTCAGACACAGCCCGGCCAAAGGAGGCGATCAGCACCGTGAGCAAGGCATACCGCTCGTCCCAGGCCAGCAGCAGGCTGCGCATCAGCGGGCTGGCACCGAGCGACTGGAGTTGCTCACCGTGCAGCCCTTCGGCGTCTTCCACCGCCTGCCGGGTCAGTGCGGTCACCACCGGCAACACCAGCACCGCTTGTGCCAGCACCATCGCCTTGAAGCTGAACAACCAGCCCAAAAAACCCAGCGGGCCGCTGCGTGACAACAGCAGGTAAACCACCAGCCCCACCACCACCGATGGCACGGCAAGGAAGGTGTTGAGCAGAGTCAGCACCGCGCCGCGCCCGGCAAAACGCGCCACCCCCAGCCAGGCCCCCAGCACCAGCCCCAGGCCACAAGCGATGGCACAGGCCGTGGCGCTGACGGCCAAAGACCGACCCACAATGGTGAGCAGGCCCGAATCCATGTCAACAATGAGGTGCAGCGCGGCAGAAATGCTGTCAGTAAAGGAGGTCACAGGAGGCGTGTGGCAGACGGATGGTCAACGGTTTTTATGATTTGCGGTATCGTAGCCAACGAATCAATCACTGGCGATATGAAACACCGTGCATAGGCTCCAACTCCATTACACCCTGTCAAAAGACCACAGCCCGGCGCTGGTGCGCAACCCCCTGATTGACTTGCTGCAGGCGGTATCCACCCAGGGCTCGATCTCAGGCGGTGCGCGCGCCCTGGGCCTGAGCTACCGCCACGTCTGGGGTGAACTCAAGCGTTGGGAAAACGAGCTTGGCAACGAGTTGATGGTATGGGAGAAAGGCCAGAGCGCACGCCTGACCGAATTTGCCTCCAAACTGATGTGGGCCGAGCGTCAGGCGCAGGCCCGGCTGGCACCCCAGATCGAGGCCTTGCGCGCCGAACTCGAGCGTGGTTATGCACTCGCCTTTGACGACAGTGTGCATGTGGTCACGCTGTACGCCAGCCATGACGACGCACTGTCACGCCTGCGTGAATTCGCCTTGCAACATGACCCGCAGAGGCTACACCTGGACATCCGTTTTACCGGGAGCGTGGACGCCATCCGCGCCCTCAACGAGGGCCGCTGTGTGATGGCCGGCTTTCATACCCTGTATGACATGGGGAGAAAAACGCTGACAGAACGCACTTACAAGCCGCTGCTGCAACCCGGGCAGCACAAGGTCGTCGGTTTTGCCCAGCGCACCCAGGGCCTGATGGTGACCAAAGGTAACCCGATGCGGCTGCACAGCTTGCAGGATGTAGCCCGCACCCGGGCGCGATTTGTGAATCGGGTGCTAGGCAGCGGCACCCGCGTGGTGCTGGACGATTTGCTGGCCCAGGCCAGCCTGGATGCTGCTCTGGTCAATGGGTATGCGCATGCCGAACCTTCACACGCCGCCGTGGCGAACGCGGTGGCAGCTGGCAAGTGCGATGTGGCACTCGGCATCGAAGCCGCCGCCATCACGGCCGGGCTGGACTTTGTGCCGCTGGCGCTGGAGCGCTACCACCTTGTGTGCATGAAATCTGCGCTGGCGCAGCCCGGCATCGTGCAACTGCTGCAATTGCTGCGCAGTGCCGATTGGCAGCACACTGTGGCCGGTATTCCAGGCTACGCACCGCAACAAAGCGGTGAGGTGCTGGCCATGCGCAAGGTGCTGCCCTGGTGGACCTTTGGCACACAAAAGCGCGCAGCCACTGCCGTCTGACAGGCGCTGCAAAAGCAGCCACCAAGGCTCTTAATGAGTGTATGGCCAAGGGTTTTCCCTAGTGCAAAGACACTGATTGCGTCAGGCTTTCTTCAGCCACCAGCCCTTACGCTATGCCGCTAAACTTGTCAGCGACCGACTGCCAGGTTGACCTTCACCTGTGGCCAATTATTGGCAACTTTCCAACAACGATGGAGACACCATGACACCTCTGCTCTCGCTGTCCCGGCTGATTGACAAAATCAGCACCGGGGTCGGTAAATTCACCATGTGGCTGATTCTGGCCACCACCCTCATCAGTGCCGGCAACGCGCTGGTGCGAAAAATGTTCAACGTCAGCTCGAACGGCCTGCTTGAGATTCAGTGGTACCTGTTTGCAGCGGTGTTCATGCTGGGCGCAGGTTATGGCTTCTTGCGCAACTCGCATGTGCGCATTGACTTCATCTCCACCAAGCTCGGCGACCGCACCCGCAACTGGATCGACGTGGTGGGCATCCTGGTGGTGCTGATTCCCTTTTGCGCCATCGCCGGGTCGCTCGGCTGGTCGTTTTTCTACCAGGCCTATGTGAGTGGCGAAATGTCGCAAAACGCGGGCGGCCTGATTCGCTGGCCTGCCTACGCACTCATTCCCCTGGGCTTTGGCTTGCTGCTGCTGCAAGGGGTGTCCGAGTTGATCAAACGGGTGGCCTTCCTGACCGGCAACGGCCCCGATGTGCTGAGTGGTGAAGACGCCAAATCTGACGATCAAAAAGCCGCTGAGGCACTTGAAGCCAAGCTGGCTGAAACCCTGGCAGGAGTCAAATAAATGCAAACCACGTTCCTGGCACAACAATTTGTGCCCCTGATGTTCATGGGCTTGTTTGCCCTGCTGCTGACCGGTTTTCCGGTGGCTTTTGGCCTAGCGGCGTGCGGCCTGGGCTTTGGTTTTATCGGCATTGAGGCCGGCATTTTCCCGGCTGCCATGTTCCAGGCGCTGCCGCTGCGAATTTTCGGCATCATGCAAAACGACACCTTGCTGGCGATTCCGTTCTTCACCTTCATGGGGATTATTCTGGAGCGAAGCGGCATGGCCGAAGACCTGCTGGAAACCGTGGGCCAGATGTTTGGCCCGGTGCGCGGTGGAGTGGCCATTGCAGTGATTCTGGTGGGTGCCTTGCTGGCAGCCACCACCGGCGTGGTGGCCGCTGCGGTGATCTCCATGGGCCTGATCTCTCTGCCGGTGATGCTGCGCTACGGCTACAGCCGAACCATTGCCACCGGGGTGATTACCGCCTCGGGCACGCTGGCGCAAGCCATACCACCATCACTGGTGCTGATTGTGCTGGCTGACCAATTGGGCCGTTCGGTCGGCGACATGTACTCGGGCGCACTCGTTCCAGGCCTGCTGCTGGTGGGCTTGTATGTGCTGTTCATTGTGGTCACTGCCTTTGTCAAACCAGCCATGGTGCCCGCGCTGCCACCCGAGGCTCTGCTGTTCAAGGAAGACAACGGCAAATCCGGCCACCGCTCGTTGTTGGTGCTGTTTTTGGTGTGCGCCGCCGTGGGCTACAGCTGGGCGCAAGTGCATGATGGCCTGATGACCAGTTGGTTGGAACGCGCCACCAAGTCACCAGGCGACGAAATTGTGATCTTGTCCATGACCCTCGCCTCTCTCTTTGGCCTGGGCCTGGCGCTCGTCAACCGGGTGACCAAGATGGGCTTGTTGTCACGTCTGGCTGAACAGGTGACCTTTGTGCTGATGCCTCCGCTGATTCTGATCTTTCTGGTGCTGGGCACGATCTTTCTGGGTGTGGCCACACCCACCGAAGGTGGTGCCATGGGTGCCCTGGGCGCGCTGATTCTGGCCAA
>CAISLL010000314.1 GCA_903886165.1 uncultured beta proteobacterium
AGCGGCCTATGCCGGGCTGGCCCGGCGCAAGCCGGTCGAAGAAGACCCGCCCCGCAGCGCACCTTTAGCCGCCTACGCGGCCACCCAGCAAGGGCAGCCGCATCGCCATCGCCTGTCGAGTGTGTTCGATGTCATGAGCCACGGCGCCGTGACCCTGCCCGACAGCGCCAGCGTGCTGCAGGCATGGCATCTGCTTGCTGAAAAGGAGGTCGGGCAGGCCCCGGTGGTTGATTCAGGCGGGCAGTTGGTTGGGCTGCTGACCCGCGCTGATCTGCTCAAGCCCGAGCGCCTGCCCAATCCTGAAAGTCACGCGCAGGCGTGGCAGGCATTGCTGTTGCAGAGTGTCAAGGACATCATGTGGTCGCCGGTGCCGGGGGTGGCGCCAGAGAGCGATCTTCGCCGTGTCGCACGGGTACTGCTTGACACCGGACTGCCGGGCCTGCCGGTGGTGGATGGGCACGGACATGTGACCGGTTTTGTGTCGCGCTCGGACATCTTGCGGGCTGTGGTGGCTGACCCGCCGCTGGATGTGTGGGGCTGACTGGCAGTTCAGGCCTTGGCGGTTATTGAGGCCGTGCGCAAGGTCAGGCCACCGGCCTGACGCTTTTGCTCACCCAGTGAGGCGCGGACAATCTGGGTGCCGTAGAGGGTACGCAATTCATGCACCTTGTCGTTCAATGCGTGGGAGTCGGCGATCTTGTCCGCATACCGGTGCAACACCAGGTAGGCGGTCTCGATCAGCTTGGCGCTCAGGGTCGCCTCGCCGTGCGCGACCAAGTCAACCACGGCGGCGCGCGGGTTGCCGCACATGCTCAGTGAAATGGCGCTTTCGGCGTAACGCAGAATTTGCCCGTGTGCCGCGCGGATGCGTTCGGCGTAGGGCGGGTAGTTTGCGGTGGCTCCGGCCATCAACTCTGTCAGGGCGCGGGTGCCGCAAAAACGCAGCCCGAGTTTGTCAATCATCGGTTCCACCTCTTCGAGCCGGATCGCCTTGGTGGCCAGTTGCGCCAGCAGTGCCGTCAGGTTGGATGCAGATTCAAAGTCAAAGTCCGGGTCATGAATGTGCGTGCCCAATTCACGCACAACTTGCAGCACCTGGCCAAACTGGCTCTGTTCAATGAGTTGCAGGGCCAGGACGGTGTTTTGCAGGCGCTGGTGACGCTGGCTGTCGGGGTTGCGCTCGATCAGGCGCACAAAGTCGTCGCTGCAGCGTTGCAGGCCCTTGCGGTCACCTGACTCAAGCCGGGTAAAGGCCAGCAGCACCAGCGTCTGGCAGTCAAACATCTTGGAGTCCAGTCCGAGCCGGGTGGTGCGGTCAAGAAAGGCTTCAGCACCTTCGTGGTCGCCTGCATAAAAGCTCATCATGCCCAGGTTCTGCAACCGCGAAATCGATGCCGGCGTCAGGCTGCTGGCCAGTTTGTAGGTGGTCATGGCCTGATCAAACTTGCCCTGCTCAAACTGGGCGCGGCCCATCACGTCGTAGGCATCGGCAAAGGAAGGGTCTTCGCTGATCAGGTTTTCCAGCGTGCTGACCGCCTTGGAGGTCTGGCCTTCATCAAGCAGCGCGCGTGCCACCCCCAACTTGGCCCAAGGCAGGGTCTTGGCGTCCACCACGGCCTGGTAAAGCTTCTGCGCCTGGTTAAATTGTCCTACCCGCAACAACAGTTCTGCACCGATGCGCGCGGCGTACAGCCAGAATGGTCCACGCGAATTAAATCGCTTAAGGCACAAA
>CAISLL010000315.1 GCA_903886165.1 uncultured beta proteobacterium
AGCGCACATCAGGCTGCACCACAGCGGCACCTCGTTGACCAAAGGCAGCGCGACCCAGGCAATGACAAGCAGCACGAACAACGTGTCACGGGTGTCACGCGGCAAGTGGGTCAGGGTTGGCAGCTTCATGGGGCGTGCCTCATGCCATTGCCAGCGCCTGCAGGCAGCGCTGCTGGTGCGCAAGCCCGTTGGCCGGGGCGATTTCCTGGGTGCCTATGCGCAGGCCATATCGAAGGCCGGTTTTTTCTGCCATCAGCACCCAGGCGCACAGGCGGCTCAGTTGTGCTTCAAGCTGGTTCAGCTGGGTGAGCTGCGGCTCCAGCCAGAGCATGTGCGGTTGCCGCGCGAGGTGCTCGCGGCTAACCAGCTCACCCGTTTTGGCGGCTTTTTTCCATACGATGGTTTTCAGGGTGTCGCCGCGGCGGTAGGCGCGCAGGCCATCTGGCTCGCCCGGCTGTGGCACACCGCCGGTGTGGCAGTTGTCGTCATGCGCACTGCTGGCGGGCAGGGCTGGCGGCTGCGTCTCGGGCGCCGGGTACACCATGACCTGGGCGGCCGGTCGCCACACGGCCCAGACGCGAAACGTACCCAAGGGAAACAGCGTGTGCACGGTCAGTGTGGGCAGGCGATGCAGGCCACGCCTGGGCGGCGTGAACGCCAGTTGCACGGTGGCGCTGGCCTGCGCCGGCACATCGGTTTCGACCCAATGCGCGACATCCTGCACAGCCAGCGCCAGGCCGTAACGGGTGCTTTTGCGGCTATTTTGCAGATTTGCGGAAAACCGGGCTGTAGCCCTTGCATAACAAGCGTCAGGCGCTACTAAATGCATAGTTAGTCCACGCAGGTTGGCGTGCGCCACATGCATTGCCACCAGCGCACAACCGGCCAGCAAAAACGTCAGCAGGTAGCCCAGATTGAGCTGGTAGTTGATGGATGCCACCAACAGCACCAGCAGCGTCACGCCCATCATCAGGCCAGCACGGGTCGGCAGGATGTAGACGTTGTGTTGGTTCAGGGTGATGCGGTCAGCCAGCGGCAGGCGGTTTTGCAGCCAACTGGAAAAGCGGGTTGTCAGAAATCGCAAGGGGTGCAGCACGAACGACTTCATAGAAATTTTTGCCCTACAGGCGTCATGGTAGGCACGTCCAAACTGAAAGCATGCGGCCAAATACGGCTGTTAAAACTCCCCCGCGCCCGGCGGGGCGAGGGGGTTGGGGGGAGTGGGGGAAAGCTCACGAACAAATGATTTCACGGCAAAGGGACAGCGTCCAACATGGCCCCGACCTGGGCCACGGCACCGCGCCCGGCATCGCCAGCCGGAACCAAGCGATGCGCAATGGTTTGCGGCAGGATGCCGCGTACATCGTCCGGTGCCACAAAATTGCGGCCGCTCAACAGGGCGCGCGCTTTGGCGGCACGCAGCACCGCCATGCCTGCGCGCGGGCTCAAGCCCTGCACAAACCACTGGCCTGAGCGGGTGGCTGCCATCAGGTCCTGCACGTAGTCCAGCAGGGCCTCGGAGGCATGCACGGCCAGCACCTGCCGCTGCAGGGTTTGCAGCTCATCGGCGGTAAGCAGGCTGGACAGGCGCTCGACCAACTCGCGCCGGTCACTGCCCGCAAGCAGCTGGCGCTCGGCGGCGCGGTCTGGGTAACCGAGCGAGATCCGCATCAGAAATCGGTCCAGTTGCGACTCGGGCAGCAGGTAGGTGCCCAGCTGGTCGTGCGGGTTTTGCGTGGCGATGACAAAAAAGGGTACGGGCAGGGCGCGGGTTTCACCTTCAATGGTGACCTGTTTTTCTTCCATCGCTTCGAGCAGCGCGCTTTGGGTCTTGGGGCTGGCGCGGTTGATCTCGTCGGCCAGCAACACCTGCGCAAACAACGGGCCGGGGTGGAAAATGAATTTTTCCTGGCCACGCTCGTACACCGACACGCCCGAGAGGTCACTGGGCATCAAGTCTGCGGTGAACTGCACGCGTGAAAAATGCAGGCCAAAGGTGCGTGCCAAGGCGTGCGCCAGGGTGGTTTTGCCAACGCCCGGAACGTCTTCAATCAACAGGTGGCCACCGGCCAGCAGGCAGGCAACACAATCCTGGATCTGGTCAGATTTACCCACGATCACGGTGTTAAGCTGGTCAACAAGTGTTGTAAGCTTTGTTTGTATGTTCATGGGCTAACCTTACCAAAAATTACCAAGAGGAGAAGATTACGTATGACGATGACCGGATACTTTACTCACCCGAGCTGCCGCAAACACGACATGAGTCCGGGTCACCCCGAGTGCCCCGAGCGTCTCGACGCCATTGACGACCGCCTGATGGCCTCGGGCCTGGACATCGCACTGGATCACCGCACGGCCACGGCCGCTGCGGTCTCAGACATCGAGCTGGCCCATGACCGCATGTACGTGGCCTCAATCCGTGGCTTGAATGCCGAGCTGAAGGAAGAAATCCTGGCCGGCGGGCCGGACCACCTGCAGGTGGACCCTGACACCAGCATCAACGTGTATACGTGGGAGGCGGCCCTGCATTCGGCAGGGGCTGCCATTGACGCCACCGACGCGGTGATGGCCGGCGAAATGCCCAATGCCTTTTGTGCGATTCGTCCGCCGGGTCACCACGCCTGCCGCAGCAAGGCAGGCGGTTTCTGCTTTTTCAACAATGTGGCCATTGCCGCCAAGTACGCGCTGGAGCGGCATAACCTCAAGCGCGTGGCAATCATCGACTTTGACGTGCACCACGGCAATGGCACAGAAGACATTGTGGCTGGCGACGAGCGCATCTTGATGGCAAGTTTTTACCAGCACCCTTTCTACCCAATGGACTGGGTGCACTCCAGCGCCAGCAACCTGGTGAACCTGCCGGTGCCGGCCTACACCAAGGGCTTGGACATTCGCGAGATGATCGAGGCATCGTGGATTCCGCGCCTGGAAGAATTCAAGCCCGAGATGATCTTCATCAGCGCCGGTTTTGATGCACACCGTGAAGACGACATGGGGCAGCTGGGCCTGGTTGAGCAGGATTACGCCTGGATGACAAGCCGCATCATGGATGTGGCGCGGCGGCACGCCAAGGGCCGTATCGTGAGTTGTCTGGAAGGTGGTTACGTGATGAGTGCGCTGGGCCGCAGCGTGGAGGCGCATATCCGGGTGCTGGCGGATGTCTGAACCGGGTATTGCTGACTTGCAAAGCTGGCTGGCGGCACTAAGCCAGACCAGCGTCTTGATTGAGCTGGCCGCACTTGGCCTGTGTGTGTTGCTGGCCTGGCAATTGGCCCGGCTGGTGTCGAAAGCGTTTGTTGAGCGTGAGTTCAACTCCATCATGTTCGGGCGTCGCATTGTGGACGGTGTGTTGTTTCCCGCGCTGCTGCTGTGCCTGGCTTATGGGGCGCGCAAATTGCTGGCGTACAACATGTCGCTGGCTCTGTTCAAGTTGGCGATTCCAGTGCTGTTGTCCCTTTTGGCGATCCGCATGGGCGTCAAAGTGCTGCAGGCGGCATTCAGCGACACGCCGGCCGTGCGTTTGCTCGAACGCAGCATCTCCTGGGTCGCCTGGCTTGCCATGGTGCTGTGGGTCAGTGGCCTGCTACCGCTGGTGCTCGAGGAGCTTGACCAGATCAGCTGGACCGTCGGCAAGTCGACATTGTCGGTGCGCAACATCGTTGAGGGTACCTTGACCGCCGGAGTGGTGCTGATCATCACCTTGTGGATTTCTTCGGCGATTGAAGCCAAGCTGCTGCGCAACACCACGGGCGGGGAGTTGAGTCTGCGCAAGGCCTTCAGCAATGCAGCCCGTGCCCTGTTGATGCTGATCGGCTTGTTGTTGGCTCTGTCGGCAGTGGGTATCGACCTGACGGCGCTGTCTGTCCTGGGTGGCGCAATTGGCGTGGGAATTGGGCTGGGACTGCAAAAACTGGCGGCCAACTATGTGTCGGGTTTTGTCATTCTGACTGAGCGCAGCATGCGCATTGGCGACAGCGTGACGGTTGACAACTTCAGTGGTGTCATCACCGAGATCAACGCACGCTACACCGTGATTCGCTCGCTTGGTGGTCGCGAATCCATCGTGCCCAATGAAATGCTGATCACCAACCGGGTTGAGAACCTGTCTCTTGCTGACCCCCAGGTGTGGCAGTCCACCAATGTGTCGGTGGGTTATGGCAGCGACGTTGACCTGGTGTCGCGTTTGTTGTTGCACGCGGCAATCGGGCAAGCGCGTGTGCTGACTGATCCAGCTCCGTCGGTGGTTTTGTTGAGTTTTGGCGCCGATGGTCTTGAATTCAGGCTCGGTTACTGGATAGGTGACCCGCAAAACGGCAGTGACAACCTGCGCTCACTCATCAATCTGGAGATTTTGCGCTTGCTGCGTGAACACCAGATCGAGATTCCATTCCCGCAGCGTGTGATTCACCAGCGGGTGACCGCCTCTTGACGTGTCATTCATGTCTATAATAAAAAGCACGGTCGTTCTTTTTATTGTTTTTTAAACGAATGTCGTTTTGATGACCATGCAGGCCGCAGCCGCCGCATAAAATGTTCAAGTTGACGTGCACGTCAATCAATTTGACGGTGGTGCGGCGTACGAGTTGTCTATTTTTTTAACTATTCTGGAGAGAAACAGCTATGAAAGTCCTGGTCGCAGTCAAACGCGTGGTGGACTACAACGTGAAGATCCGCGTCAAGTCGGACAACACGGGTGTAGACATCGCCAACGTCAAAATGAGCATGAACCCGTTTGACGAAATCGCCATTGAAGAAGCCGTGCGCCTGAAAGAAAAAGGTGTCGCCACTGAAGTCATCGCGGTCTCCTGTGGCGTCACCCAGTGCCAGGAAACCCTGCGCACTGCGATGGCCATCGGTGCTGACCGTGCGGTTCTTGTCGAAACCTCTGAAGAGTTGCAACCCCTTGCTGTGGCCAAACTCCTCAAGGCCCTGATTGACAAGGAGCAACCCGGCTTCATTATCCTGGGCAAACAGGCGATCGACGACGACTGCAATCAGACCGGCCAGATGCTTGCCGCACTGGCCGACCTGCCCCAGGTCACCTTTGCCAGCAAAGTAGAAATTGCCGGCGGCAAAGCCACCATTTCGCGCGAAGTCGACGGCGGCTCTGAATCATTGAGCGTCACCCTGCCAGCCGTCATCACCGCTGACCTGCGCCTGAACGAGCCACGTTACGTGACCCTGCCCAACATCATGAAGGCGAAGAAAAAGCCCTTGGACATCGTCAAGCCCGAGGACCTCGGCGTCGATGTGTCGCCACGCATCAAGACCCTCAAAGTCAATGAGCCACCCAAACGCAGCGCCGGCGTCAAAGTGCCCGATGTCGCCACGCTGGTGGCCAAACTGCGCAATGAAGCCAAAGTCATCTGAAACCTCCAACAATCAGAAGAAACACACCATGACCTCATTAGTAATCGCCGAACACGACAACGCATCCCTCAAACCCTCCACCCTGAACACGGTGACAGCCGCTGCCCAATGTGGGGGTGATGTCCATGTGCTCATTGCCGGCCACAACGCCACCTGTGCTGTGGCTGCCGCAGCCAGCATCACCGGTGTCGCCAAAGTCATACACATCGACGCCGACACCCTGGCCCACGGTCTGGCAGAAAACATGACCGCCCAGATCGTCGCCCTGGCCTCAGGCTACAGCCACCTGCTGTTTCCTGCCACCGCGGCAGGCAAAAATGTCGCCCCGCGAGTGGCTGCCAAACTAGATGTTGGCCAACTCTCGGACGTCACCAAAGTGCTGAGTGCCGACACCTTTGAGCGCCCCATCTACGCCGGCAATGCCATTGCCACGGTGCAAAGTACAGATGCCATCAAGGTGCTCACTGTGCGTACCACAGCCTTTGACCCTGCAGACCAATCAGCACATGCGTCAACTACTATTGATATGGTAGCTGCTGTGGCAGTGCCCGGCACCACCACCTACCTCGGCGCAGAAATCGCCAAAAACGATCGCCCCGAACTCACCGCAGCCAAGATCATCGTCAGCGGTGGCCGCGCCCTGGGTTCGCAGGAGAAGTTCAATGAGGTCATGACCCCGCTGGCCGACAAGCTCGGTGCCGCTGTGGGTGCCAGCCGCGCCGCAGTGGACGCCGGTTATGCCGCCAACGACCTGCAAGTGGGACAGACCGGCAAGATCGTGGCGCCCCAGCTCTACGTTGCGGTAGGTATCAGTGGTGCCATCCAGCACCTGGCTGGCATGAAAGACAGCAAGGTGATTGTGGCGATCAACAAGGATGCCGAGGCACCGATCTTCAGCGTGGCGGATTACGGGCTGGAGGCGGATCTGTTTGTGGCCGTGCCTGAACTGGTGGCAGCGCTTTAAGCCTTTGCACACCGGGGCATCCGCAGTGGTGCCCTTTTTTTTCGCCTGATGCCCGGCAGCAGGCCTGTTTTATCTTCTGGAGACTCGCGATGACTTACAAAGCCCCCGTCAAGGACATGTTGTTCAACATGAAGCACCTGGCCAATATCGACCAGATTGCCCAACTGCCAGGCATGGAAGACGCGGGCTTTGACACCGCACAAGCGGTGCTGGAAGAAGCCGCCAAGTTCAATGAAAACGTGATCAGCCCGCTGAACTGGATTGGCGACCAGAACCCCACCAGCTTCATGGACGGCGCGGTCACCGCCACCCCCGGTTTCAAGGAAGCCTTTAAGCAGTTCACCGAGGCCGGCTGGCAAGGCCTGCAGCACCCGGTGGACTTCGGCGGCCAGGGCCTGCCCAAAACCATTGGTTCGGCCGTGGGTGAAATGCAAAACTCCGCCAACCTCAGCTTTGCCCTGTGCCCGTTGCTCACCGATGGCGCTATTGAGGCACTGCTGACCGCTGGCAGCCCGGAACTCAACGCCACCTACCTCGAAAAGTTGGTCAGTGGCCAATGGACCGGCACCATGAACCTGACCGAGCCACAGGCCGGCAGTGACCTGGCCGCGGTGCGTACCAAGGCCGACCCCCAGCCCGATGGCACCTACAAGATTGCCGGCACCAAGATCTTCATCACCTGGGGTGAGCATGACATGGCGGAAAACATCATCCACCTGGTGCTGGCCCGTGTGGCTGGCGCACCCGAAGGTGTCAAGGGCATCAGCCTGTTTGTGGTGCCCAAATTCATGGTCAACACCGATGGCTCGTTAGGTGCGCGCAATGACGTGCACTGTGTGTCAATCGAGCACAAGATGGGCATCAAGGCCAGCCCGACCTGTGTGCTGCAGTTCGGTGACCACGGCGGCGCCATTGGTTACCTGGTGGGGCAGGAGAACCGTGGTCTGGAATACATGTTCATCATGATGAACGCGGCCCGTTATGGCGTGGGAGTGCAGGGCATTGCGATTGCCGAGCGCGCTTACCAAAAGGCCGTGGAATTTTCCAAAGACCGCATTCAGAGCCGCCCGGTGGATGGTTCACTGCCTGCGGCCGGCCCCATCATTCACCACCCCGATGTCAAACGCATGCTGATGACCATGCGCGCCTACACCGAGGGCTGCCGGGCGCTCTCCAGTGTGGCTGCTGCTGCGTATGACGCGGCTCACCATCATGCTGATGCTGACACGCGCAAACAGAACCAGGCGTTTTACGAGTTCATGGTGCCCTTGATCAAGGGCTACAGCACCGAGATGAGCCTGGAAGTCACATCCCTGGGGGTGCAGGTCCATGGTGGCATGGGCTTCATCGAAGAAACCGGCTGTGCCCAGTATTACCGCGACGCCAAGATTCTGACCATTTACGAGGGCACCACGGCCATCCAGTCCAACGACCTGGTGGGGCGCAAGACGGCGCGTGACGGGGGGCAAGCTGCCAAGGCGCTGGCCGCACAGATTGCTGCCACGGAAGCTGAATTGACACAAAACGGCAGCGCCGATGCATTGGTCATGGCCAAACGACTGTCGGCAGCAAGACTGGCATTTATTGATGTGGTGGACTATGTGGCGGCCAACACCAAGGCGCAGCCGAATGATGTGTTTGCAGGCAGCGTGCCTTACCTGATGCTGGCGGGCAACCTGATGGCCGGCTGGCAAATGGGCCGCGCCCTGCTGGCAGCCCAGGCGCAGATCGCCCAGGGAGAAGACGTGGCCTTCATGCAGGCCAAGGTCATCACCGCGCGTTTCTACGCGGACCACCTGCTGACCAAGGTGCCGGGGATGCGTGACAGTATTGTGGAAGGGGCGGTCTGTGTGACGGCGCTGGCACTTGACGCGTTCTGATTCCATTTCTAAATCTTCCATGTCGTTGTTACTTCGCCTTGTCCTCCCAATGCACCGAAAGGTGCATTGGGACATGCGTCTGCACTGTCTGCGGCTTCGCGCCTAGACACGAATGATTTGGAAAAGGAATGCGAGCAAAAACCAGAGGACAAGCAAGGTAAGTCCCATGGTGCATAGGGTTTGCAGTCTGCATTTATAACAAATCAGGCTGTAGCCCATATAAATTCTAAGTAATTAGCTACATAAAAGATAGCTATTCAGTATTGCCTGAGATTTTTCCAGGGAATACGGCCATTGCAAAACTCAGGTTGGCCAGGTTGAGCCGTGCTCCGGCACGGTGGCGCGCCAGCCCAATTCGCGTTTGATGCGCCCGCGCAGCGTGTCAGACGGGCCGGGCTCGCCGTGCACCACATACACCTGGTCAGGCGCCTGCGGCATGGTGCGCAGCCAGGCCAGTAACTGGTTGGCATCTGCGTGGGCCGAGGCTGACTCCAGTTGCACCACTTCGGCGTTAACCTCCACCTCGCGCCCATGTATGCGCACAGAGCTGGCACCACTGGCCAGCGTTGCCCCGCGTGTGCCCGGGGCCTGGTAGCCTGTCAGGATGATCATGTTGCGGTGGTTGCCAGCATAGTGCGCCATGTGGTGCAGCACCCGTCCGCCGGTGGCCATGCCGCTGGCAGACAAAATCACCATCGGGCCGTGCCGGCTGGCCAGGGCTTTGGATTCGTCTGTGCTGCTGACCATGGTGGCGCAATGCGTCAGGGCATGGGTGTCCTGACGGCTCAGGCGGTGCTCACCGAGGTGATGTTCAAACAAATGGGTGGTGTGCACCGCCATCGGGCTGTCCAGAAAAACTGGTAGTGAGGTCGGCAACTCGCCCTTCATTTTCAGCAGGTGAATGGCATGAAGCAGGGCTTGGGCGCGGCCCACTGCAAATACCGGCACCACCGCCACGCCGCCACGTTTGGCCACCCGTTGCAGTGCCGGGACCAACTCTGCCAGGATGTCTTCCCTGGGGTGGGTGCGATCCCCGTAGGTGGATTCAATCAGCACGGTGTCGGCCTGCGGGGCGGCGTCGGGCGGGCTCATGATCAGGTCATCGGGCCGGCCCAGGTCCCCGGAAAACAAGATGCGCCTGCCGGCCACTTCCAACAGAATGCTTGAAGCACCCAGAATGTGCCCCGCCGGGCTGAAAGTTGCCTTCCAGCCCGGCAAGGGGGTCACAACCTTGCCAAAATCCACCGCCTTGATCAAGGGCAACGCTTCCAGTGCGTCTTGCCTTGTGTACAAGGGCAGGGCGGGCGCATGTTTGGAAGACCCATGCCGGTTGGCAAATGCTGCGTCTTCTTCCTGGATGTGACCACTGTCCGGCAATAAAATTTTGCACAGATCCTGGGTGCCCCGGCTGGCATACACCGGGCCTTCAAAACCTTCTTTGGTCAGCATCGGCAGGTAGCCGCTGTGGTCGAGGTGGGCATGCGTCAACAACACGGCGTGTATTTGGTTTGGAGAAACGGGTAGTGGCGTCCAGTTGCGCAAGCGCAGCTGTTTGTAGCCCTGAAACAACCCGCAGTCCACCAGCACGCTTTTCCCGTCATGGCGCACCAGATATTTGGAGCCTGTGACGGTGCCTGAGCCGCCCAAAAAAGTGATGTTCACGCTCATGGTGTGTTTCCTCAAGTAATGACCAGCAACAAAAAAGCCACGCTGTCATTGTGTAACAGCGCGGCCTGTTCAGGTGGGCCATTGGGCTACCCAGTGACTTTCGTCAACTGAAAAAACTCTTCAGACGGTCGGTCCAACTGTCACCGGTGGGGGAATGCTTGCCGCCGCCTTTTTTGAGTGATTCGTCAAGTTCACGCAGCAACTTGCGCTGGTGCTCCGTGAGCTTCACCGGGGTCTCCACCAGGATGTGGCAATACAGGTCACCTGGATAACTCGAGCGCACGCCCTTGATGCCCTTGCCGCGCAGCCGGAATTGCTTGCCGGTTTGTGTGCCCTCCGGGATGTCAATGGCGGCTTTGCCGGCAAGGGTGGGCACGTCAATTTCGCCACCCAGGGTGGCCGTGACGATGCTGATGGGCACCGAGCAGTGCAGGTCGTCACCGTCGCGCTCGAAAATGTCATGTTTCTTCAGGCGGATTTCAATGTACAAGTCTCCTGGAGGGCCACCGTTGGTGCCTGGCTCGCCATTGCCCGCGCTGCGGATGCGCATGCCGCCGTCAATACCGGCCGGGATTTTGACCTCAAGGGTTTTCTGCTTCTTGATCTTGCCCTGACCATGGCACGCTGGGCAAGGCTCAGGAATGACCTTGCCGGTGCCGCGGCAGGTTGGGCAGGTTTGCTGCACACTGAAAAATCCCTGGCGCATTTGCACCGAGCCGGTGCCAGTGCAGGTGCCACAGGTTTTGGCCTGAGTGCCGGCCTTTGCGCCGCTGCCGTGGCACACATCACAGTTGTCCCAACTGGGAATCCGAATTTGTGCGTCTTTGCCCTTCGCGGCTTCTTCCAGGGTGACTTCCATGGCATAACTCAGGTCGCTGCCGCGAAACACCTGCCGCCCACCACCAGCCCGGCCACCACGCTGCTGGCCAAACATGTCGCCAAATATGTCACCAAACGCCTCGGCAAACCCGCCGTAGGCCTCGGCACCACCTGGGCCCCCGCGCATGTTGGGGTCGACACCGGCAAAACCGTGCTGGTCATACGCAGCCCGCTTTTGCGGATCCGACAGCATTTCGTAGGCTTCCTTGGATTCCTTGAACTTTTCTTCGGCAGCTTTTGATGAATCACCCTGGTTACGGTCAGGATGGTGTTTCATCGCATGTTTGCGATAAGCCTTCTTGATTTCTTCGTCTGAAGCGTTTTTTGGAACGCCCAAAACCTCGTAATAGTCTCTTTTAGCCATGGTCTGTAGGTGCCTGGGTTCAATGCAAACGCCGCATTGAACTTTTCAGGGTTCAATGCGGCGCATTTCAGCTGTTTAAAAAGCGTCTGGGAAGCACGCGCTTAGGGCTTTTTGACCTCTTTCACTTCCGCATCGACCACATTGTCGTCTTGTGCGGCGGCGCCACCTTGGGGGCCAGCCTGACCCGATGGTCCGGCATCACCCGTGGGCGCAGCTTCCGCGGCCTGTTTGGCCTGCATGTCAGCATACATTTTTTCACCGAGTTTCTGGCTCACGGTCATCAATGCAGCGCTCTTTTCATCAATAGCCGCCTTGTCGTCACCCTTGAGGGCATCTTCAAGGTGCTTGATTGCTTCGTTGATTTTTTCTTTCTCCGACGCATCAATCTTGTCGCCGTATTCAGTCAGACTCTTCTTGACGCTGTGCAAGCTGGCATCGGCCTGATTCTTGGACTGCACCAATTCAAGTTTCTTCTTGTCTTCAGCGGAGTTCAGTTCGGCATCCTTGACCATCTGCTGAATCTCGGCTTCGGTCAAGCCGGAATTGGCCTTGATGGTGATCTTGTTTTCCTTGCCTGTACCCTTGTCTTTGGCACCCACGTGCAGGATGCCGTTGGCGTCGATGTCAAACGACACTTCAATCTGCGGTGTGCCGCGCGACGCCGGCGGGATACCTTCCAGGTTGAACTCACCAAGCAACTTGTTGCCGGCCGCAATCTCACGCTCGCCCTGGAACACCTTGATGGTCACCGCCGGCTGGTTGTCGTCGGCAGTCGAGAAGGTTTGCGCAAACTTGGTAGGAATCGTGGTGTTCTTGGTGATCATTTTGGTCATCACGCCGCCCAGGGTCTCAATGCCCAAAGACAGCGGAGTCACGTCCAGCAACAGCACGTCCTTGCGGTCACCCGAGAGCACCTGGCCCTGAATGGCGGCGCCGACCGCCACGGCTTCGTCCGGGTTGACGTCTTTGCGCGGCTCTTTGCCAAATAGTTCCTTCACCTTTTCCTGCACTTTGGGCATGCGGGTCATGCCGCCCACCATGATCACGTCATGGACATCTGCGGCGCTGACACCTGCATCTTTGAGTGCTGTGCGGATGGGCGCAATCGTGCGCTCGATCAGGTCTTCAACGAGGGATTCAAGCTTGGCGCGGGTCAGCTTGATATTCAGGTGTTTCGGGCCAGTGGCATCCGCAGTCACGTAGGGCAGGTTGATGTCGGTCTGTGCACTGCTCGAGAGTTCAATTTTTGCCTTTTCAGCGGCTTCTTTCAGGCGTTGCAGCGCCAGCACGTCTTTGCCCAGATCCACGCCTTGCTCTTTCTTGAACTCGGCAATGACGAAGTCGATGATGCGCTGGTCGAAATCTTCGCCGCCCAGGAAGGTGTCGCCGTTGGTTGACAACACTTCAAACTGCTTTTCACCGTCAACATCGGCAATCTCGATGATCGACACGTCAAACGTGCCGCCACCCAGGTCATACACGGCGATCTTGCGGTCGCCCTTTTCGCTTTTGTCCATGCCAAAGGCAAGGGCCGCAGCTGTGGGTTCGTTGATGATGCGTTTGACATCCAGGCCAGCAATTCGGCCTGCATCCTTGGTGGCCTGGCGCTGTGCGTCATTGAAGTAGGCAGGCACCGTGATCACCGCTTCAGTCACCGTCTCACCAAGGTAGTCTTCAGCGGTCTTCTTCATCTTGCGCAGCACATCGGCGCTGATTTGCTGAGGTGCCATGCGGTTGCCACGCACTTCCACCCAGGCATCGCCATTGTCGGCTGCGGCAATCTTGTAGGGCATCAGGTCTATATCTTTTTGCACTTCCTTTTCAGTGAACTTGCGGCCAATCAGGCGCTTCACCGCATACAAGGTGTTCTTGGGATTGGTGACAGCCTGGCGCTTGGCTGAGGCGCCCACCAAGACCTCGCCGTCTTCCTGATAAGCGATGATGGACGGCGTGGTGCGCGCACCTTCCGCGTTTTCAATCACTTTTGGCACGTTGCCTTCCATGACGGCAACACAGCTGTTGGTGGTACCCAGATCGATGCCGATGATTCTTCCCATGATGCTTCCTTAAAGAGTTGGAGACCAGGCGTTTGCCAGGCAAGCCGCGTTGTGTCCCGTGAGGTTTGTTGAAATTCAGATGTGTTTAACGTGTGGATGGACAGCGGCTTTTCAAGTCGGCCAGACAAGTTATTTGGGCGCGGCCACGGTGACCAGGGCGGGCCGCAAAATGCGATCAGCGATCAGGTACCCTTTTTGCAGCACGGCGACCACCGTGTTGGCGTCCTGGCTTGATGGCACCATACTGATGGCCTGATGCAGATGCGGGTCGAATTTGTCACCTGCGGCAGGGTTGATCGTGACGACCTTGTTGCGTTCAAGTGCAGCGACCAGTTGACGCAAAGTCGCTTGGGCGCCTTCGCGTATGTGTTCGAGGGTGGCATCCTTGATGGCAAGGCCTGCTTCCAGGCTGTCAAGAACTGGAAGCAGGCTGTCTGCAAATCCCTCAACCGCGAACTTGCGCGCTTTGGTGATTTCGTCTTCGGCGCGGCGACGGGCGTTTTCGGATTCTGCTTTGGCACGCAGATATTGATCAGCCAACTCCGCGCTCTTGGTCTGCAATTCAGTCAGATCAGCCTGGCACTTGGCCAATGCTTCGGCCTCAAAATTGGCCAGAACTGCCTTGACGTCGACCCCGCCTTGCGGGTCGGTGGCGCCGGGTGTTTCCTGTGATTGATTGAGTGGGGTAGGCTCGGACATTCGGTTTGGAAGGGTTGTGTATAACGATTGAGTCAGGTGGAGATGTTCAAGTCGATTTCAAGAGAGCGCCGCAAAAAATGTTCACGACACCGACGACTTGTCAAGAAAAAAGCGGGCGTCAATGCGGCCCGCTGGGTCTGGAAAAGCCGACTCGTGCCAGCCGGCAGCAGGAAAGTGGTCAGTCAGCGCACTTCCAGAAGTTCGACTTCAAATTTCAAAGTGGCGTTGGGCGGGATGACGCCGCCAGCGCCACGCGCACCGTAGCCCAATGCTGGCGGAATGATCAGTACCCGTGTACCGCCCACCGCCATGCCGGCCACGCCTTCGTCCCAACCCCGAATCACCATACCGGCACCCAGGCTGAACACAAACGGGTCGCCGCGGTCTTTGCTTGAATCAAATTTGGCGCCCTGCTGACCCTCCTGGTACAACCAACCGGTGTAATGAACTGTCACGCTCCGGCCCTTGATGGCGATAGTGCCAGTGCCGATTTGGGTGTCTTCGTATTCGAGGCCTGAAGCAGTTGTTGTCATGTGGGATGTTTTTCTGGTTGAGGAGGGCGATACAGCACGCGTCAGGCGTTATTCTTGGCCTGGATGGCCGACCACTTTGTGGCGAAAGCGGACAGGTCACCCATGCGCTTGAGCAGGTCAGCCCCCAATGCGGTCACTGCATAACCGCTGCTGCTGTGGTCCAGCAGGCCTGCAGCGCGCAGCTCCTTGATGCGCGTGTTCAGGGTGTTGGGCGTGATGCCCCCCACGCTGTCCTGAAGCAGGCGAAAAGTCTGGGGGTGGTTGTCTTTCAGTGCCCAAAGGACACGAATGGCATACCTGGATTCCAATAGGCTTAAAAGTGGGCCAATGGCTGGATTTTCTTTGTGGCTCATGTGGTGGGTCTCCTTGGGGCATCAATGGCTCGCTTGCCGAATCTTTGCGGGATCAAGCAGCCAGCTGATGACTGACCTGCGCGCAAGCGATCAACGCAAACTATATCTCAGATTGATGCACTGCTACATGTTTAATAGCTTTGTAAATTAAATTTTTTTGATGAAACAGCGGCAGCAGGGTGCTTGTCAGTTGGCGGCCAAGCTGCTATGGTCATCCTGAAATCTTGTACGTTGACATTTTTTGAGGCGCTTTATGGTTTTTAATTTTGAACAGGTTCACAACTATTACGAGCGGCTGGTGTTTGAGCAAGTGGCTGGCTTGGCGGATTCTTATCCGCATTACAGTGCCGACATGTTGGTTGATGTGGCCTGTGTGGCGCTGAACCGGCTGCCTGCACGCTACGTCCGTCACGATGTAGACCTGATGTTTTACCTGACCGAGCAGGAACGGCAAGGCATCGAAAAGTCACTTGATGAAGCCATTGCTTTTGCCTTTGCCTTTGTCGGTGCACGCATGGCCAAGCGGGCGCTGCCCGCCTGAGCCAAGGTCTTTGTCGATAGGGCTTAGACTGCCGCGAGGGCTTGCGCCAGGTCTTCCAGTAAATCGTCAATGTGCTCAATGCCCACCGACAGTCGCACCATATCGGGTTTGACGCCGGCACGCGCCAGTTCTTGCGGGTTGAGTTGGCGGTGCGTGGTGGACGCCGGGTGGCAGGCCAGCGATTTTGCATCGCCAATGTTGACCAGCCGGGTGAACAACTTGAGTGTGTCCTGAAAACGGGCCCCTGCCTGCAGGCTGTCCTCTGCCTTCAATCCAAAACTGATGATGCCTGACGCCCGGCCACCCATGTATTTTTTTACCAAGACGTGATCAGCGTGGTCTGGCAACCCTGCATAGTTGACCCAGCCGACTTTGCTGTGGGTTTGCAAATAAGCGGCAATTTTGAGCGCGTTGTCGCAAATCCGGTCCATGCGCAGGGCCAGTGTTTCAATGCCTTGCAAAATTTGGAATGCGGCCATTGCGCTGAGCGCGGCACCCATGTTGCGCAGCGGCACCACTCGGGCGCGCCCGATGTAGGCGGCAGCACCCAGCGCCTCGGTATAAACCACGCCGTGGTAGCTCACATCTGGCTCGTTGAGTCGTTTGAAGCGGGCTTTATGCTCGGCCCAGGGAAACTTGCCTGAGTCAACAATGATGCCGGCAATGGTGGTGCCGTGGCCACCCATGTATTTGGTGAGCGAATGCACCACAATGTCGGCCCCGTGCTCAATTGGGCGGCACAGGTAAGGGCTTGGCACGGTGTTGTCCACGATCAGGGGCACTCCATGCGCATGCGCCACGGCGGCCAGGGCGGCCATGTCGGTGACATTGCCCAGTGGGTTACCCACTGACTCGCAGTAGACGGCTTTGGTCCGTGCGTCGATCAATTTGCCAAATGACGCAGGGTCGCTGCTGTCTGCAAACCGCACCTCGATGCCCATTTGCGGAAAAGTGTGTGCAAACAGGTTGTAGGTGCCCCCGTACAGCGTGGAGGCCGACACGATGTTGTCGCCAGCCTCTGTGATGGTCTGGATTGCGTACGCGATGGCAGCCATGCCGGATGCCACAGCCAAGGCGCCAATGCCACCTTCCATGGCGGCCACGCGGGCTTCCAGCACACCACAGGTGGGGTTCATGATGCGGCTGTAAATGTTGCCGGCCACTTTCAGATCAAACAAATCCGCACCATGCTGGGTGTTGTCAAAGGCATAGGCCACGGTCTGGTAGATTGGCACGGCCACCGCTTTGGTGGTGGGATCGGGGGTGTAACCACCGTGGACGGCGAGTGTTTCAATTTTCATTTGGCACATTCCTTTCAAAAATTGAACATCTTAGATGTTGTTGCTTCCCGAATTGGCGTCGGGAGTCGCGCGCGCCAAAAAATTTGCGAGACCCGGCGTCCCTGCAGGGCGGGCTTTCCTCAAGGTCAAAGTGCAGCCACAGGGCCGACAAGGGCTGCACGGTTTCAGTTAATATTGCCTTGATCAAACTTGTTGATTCCTGGAGACGCCTTGTGAAAAGTTCTGTTGCAGCCTTGTTGTTGGCCCCGTTGATGGTTTTGGCGCAGGCTCCGCAAGTCGTGCCCGTGGTGGCGCTGTCCCAGGCGCCCAAGATAGATGGGAGTTTGGGGGAGTGGGGTAGCGATGGCTGGGTCAAGGTGCCCGTCAAGCCTGCCATTGACAAGGCTGATCGGGCCAAATTCGGTATGAGTCCCGACGATGACAAGAACCAGACGGGAAGCCTGACTGTTCAAGTCAAGGTCGCTGTGAATGGCAGCAAGGTGTACTTTGCGCTCAAGTACCCTGATGCGTCCGCCGACACAAGCTATCTCCTTTGGGAGTGGCGTGGCGACAAATATGCCCAGGGCAAGCAGCGTGACGACATGTTGGCACTGCGTTTTCACATGGCTGGAGATTTTGACCGCTCCATGTTGGCCACCAAAGACTACACCGCGGACGTCTGGCAATGGTCGGCGGGCCGGACCAACACGGTAGGTGTGGCTGAAGACCAGATGCACCACATGACCACGGCCACGCTGGAAAATGCCGCTGAATACTCGATGCCTGATGGCAAGACCATCTATATCAAGAAACAGCGTGATGCTGGTGCCCCGGTATACAAGACCTTGCCAAGGCCAAAAGAGAACAAGGGAGAGAAGGTGCCATCGTTCGAGGTCGGCACACCTTCAGGTAGCAGTGCCGACGTGGCGGCCAAGGGTGAGTGGAGCAGTGGCAACTGGCAGGTGGAATTCGGGCGCGCCCTGAATACAGGCAACGCCGACGATGCCGTCTTTAAGCCCGGGCAAAAATTACTTGGCCAGATTGCGGTGTTCAACAAAGGGTTTTCCGAGCACAAGAGCGTCTCGGAGCCTTTGCTGTTTGATTTCTCGGCCGTCAAATAAACAATTCACAGTACCGTCAAAATGAAAAAAACAGTAATTGGCATGTTGGGTAGCGTGTGGTTGGCTGTGATTTTGAGCAGCCAGGCGCTCGCTGCCGACGATGAAGAGCAGGTATTGAAGCTGCACCCGGCCCTGGTCAACGTCAAGTGGGATGCGGCCAAGGAAATTGTCGTGGACCTCGATGACGACAATTACGATCCACCCGAGATTGTGCTAAAGCGTGGCATGGCCTACCGTGTGCGCCTGAAAAATATTGGTGTCAAGGCGCACGACATGGTGGGCGGGTCTTTTTTTGAAGAAGACGCCATCGCGCTCAAAATGATCAACACCAAAGTGGGCCGGGTGACCGCAAATCACATCAATTCGGTCTACATCAAGCCCAAGAACGAAGCCGAGGTCTGGTTTGTTGCGTTGAAGGCCGGCCACTTTAGTTTCTTTTGCAGCATTCCCGGTCACCGTGAAGCCGGCATGGAAGGCGTTGTCAAGATTCTTGACTAGCCCGTGATTCAATTTTGACTTGACTGAACAATGATTTCAGTGCTGCGAAAACGCATTGGATTCCGGATTTTTGCTGCGGTGTTGCTGGTCATGGTGACGGGCACGGTGTTGCTCTCCACGTACTTCGTTGAGCAGCATCGGCGCAGTTTGCTGGCGCAACATCGCGAGACCTTGGGCACGGTCGCACAAGCCACCATTCAAGGCATACAGGCGATCATGCTCACCGGCAATGCCGAGATCGCAAGGCGTTATGCCGACAACCAGAAAAAGGTGACGGGCATTGGTGAGATGCGGATATTGCGGGTTGACGGTAGCGAAGCGTTTTATGACAACAAGACCACCGAAAATGTCAACCAGCGCCGGGGTTCGGAAGAGTTTTCCCTGCGTGATGAAGAGAAGGTTGTGGCCGTCGTGTCGCGTGAAGATGTTGTCTTTCGCCAGGCCATAGAGAGCAAGGTTATGTCATTCATGTACACCGAAGCCGTGCCAGGTGAAAAGATGCTGACCATGTTTGCGCCGATTCTTAATGACAAGGACTGTTTTCGCTGCCACGGCAGTAACCATGCGGTTCGCGGTGTGATCAAGATCAGTGCGCCAATGGATCAGGTAGAGGCAGATATTCGCCAGACCTGGCTGATGGCATTGATTGCCCTGCCTTTCTCGGCCATAGGCATCGCTTTCATCGCGTTCATGATCCGGCGCCTGACCCTGCCGATACAAAAGGTGGCTGAAGAATTGCAAAAAATTGGCGAGGGACGCGGGGACCTCTCGGTGCGCTTGCAGGTCAATGGCAAGGATGAGTTGGCGCAACTGGCCAAGGGGTTCAACACCTTTGTCTCCAAGATTGAAACCACGCTGCATGAGGTGTCGGCTTCCAGTCTATTGATTTCGCAGGCATCCACCGAGATTGCCGCGGGCAATCAGGACCTGAACCTGCGCACCGAACAGACGGCTCTTAGTCTGCAGCAGACTGCCGGAAACATGGACCGCTTGACCGCCACCGTGAACCAGACCGCCGATGCGGCTCGACAGGCCAATCAGATGGCAGCCTCGGCAGCAACTGTGGCTGCACGCGGCGGGGTTGTGGTCAATGAGGTGGTTGACACCATGAATGACATCAACAGCAGTTCCAAAAAGATCGCAGAGATCATTGATGTGATCAATGGGATTTCATTCCAGACCAATATTCTCGCCCTGAATGCGGCAGTGGAGGCGGCGCGTGCCGGAGAGCAGGGGCGCGGGTTTGCCGTGGTGGCTGGCGAAGTCCGAAGTCTTGCCAGTCGCAGTGCCCAGGCGGCCAGGGAAATCAACACGCTGATCAGCGCCTCTGTGCAGAAAGTGCAGGTGGGTGCACAACTGGTTCAGGATGCTGGAAAAACCATGAAGGAAATCGTGGGCTCGGTGAATCAGGTCAGTGACACCATTTCCGAAATTACCGCAGCGTCAACTGAGCAGTCCCAAGGGATCAGTCAGGTCAATGCGTCCATTGCAGAGTTGGACGCCATGACGCAGCAAAACGCCGCGCTGGTTCACCAGTCGGCTGCAGCCGCAGAAAGTCTCAGCCTACAGGCCCATCGCATGGAACAGGCAGTACAGGTTTTTCGTGTCTGACGGGCACAGGAGAAGCACGTTGCAGGGCAGTTTTCCATTGTTTGTGACGTTTCACCGGTGCGATAATTTCTCGTGAATCTTTCGATTGGATGAAACACCAGTTCTGTCAGGTCAATTTTGTTTAATTATTCAATACCATCAACTTAGGAATCAAACATGCGCCAATCAATCCTTACCATGGCTCTCGCGGCATCCGCTTTGATCGCTCCCACCCTGGCGGTGGCAGAAGACTACATCACCAATGGTGCAGACATTGTCAAGGCAGCCAAATGGGACACCATGGAAACGGTCACGATCGAACTGCTTGAGCATGAGTTCGTGCCTCAGAACCTCAAGCTCAAAGCCAACAAACCTTACCGGATCGTGATCAAGAACAACGGCGAAGCGGACCATTACTACACCGCACCGGCTTTCTTCAAGTCGGTGGCCTGGCGCAAGGTCATGACCCCAAGGCCGCATGGTGGTGAAATCAAGGCACCCTACTTTGATGCGATTGAAGCCTTCAAGAAGGGCGGAACCATTGAGTTGTATCTGGTGCCTGTCAAGACCGGCACCTATGAAGTCATTTGCACCATTGATGACCACAAACAAAAAGGCATGTCCGGCACCATCACGGTTGAATAAACACCGAACCCTTGAGCGCCGGTTTTTTTACAGGCCTCAAACCAGATAAAGCTGTCCATTGGGCAGCTTTTTTATTGTGGGCGATCATCGATGGGCAAAATTGACACCATGCAGAAGCGCTGCATAGTCCAGACCTGCAAGGCTTTCGCCCTCGCAATTTTGGTTACGCCGCAGTCGCCGCGTCCATCACAGGCTGACCCAGGCTGCGCAGCACATCGCGCACCATCTTGGCACGGTCAGAAGCCTCGGGCAAGGCGCGTTCTATCCGCAGTTTTTCATTGCCAGCCAGTTTGATATGTTTGTTTTTCTGGATCAGTGCAATGATTTTCATGGCATCAATCGGCGGGTTTTTCTTGAACGTGATGGTGGTCACGCCTGGCGCCGCGTCGACCTTGCTCACGCCATAGGGCTGGCTCAAGACACGCAGGCGGTGTACATCGATCAGGGTTTGCGCCTGGGTTGGCAGTTTGCCAAACCGGTCGATCATTTCTTCCATCAGGCTGTCGATCTGGTCGGCGGTTTTTGCGGTGGCGAGCTTTTTATAAAACGACAGGCGCAAGTGCACGTCACCGCAAAAGTCGTCCGGCAACAGCGCAGGCGCATGCAGGTTGATGTCGGTCGCCACATTCATCGGGTTGAGCAAGTCGGGTTCAATGCCGGCTTTCAGACAGCGCACTGCCTCTGACAGCATCTCGTTGTAAAGCTGAAAGCCCACTTCCAGCATGTTGCCGCTCTGGTTTTCGCCCAGCACCTCACCGGCGCCGCGAATTTCCAGGTCATGCATGGCAAGATAAAAACCACTGCCGAGTTCCTCCATCGCCTGGATCGCGTCAAGGCGCTGTTGTGCGTGTTTGCTAAGACCCTCCAAGTCGGGCACCAAAAGGTAGGCGTAGGCCTGGTGGTGGCTGCGGCCCACACGGCCACGCAGCTGGTGCAGCTGTGCCAGGCCGAATTTGTCGGCCCGGCTCATCACGATGGTGTTGGCGGTGGGCACGTCAATGCCAGTTTCAATGATGGTGGAGCACAACAGCAGGTTGCTGCGCTGTGCCACAAAGTCGCGCATCACACTTTCGAGCTGACGCTCCGGCATCTGGCCGTGCGCCACCGCAATGCGGGCTTCTGGCAGCAATTCTTCCAGCTTGGCGCGGCGGTTTTCAATGGTTTCGACCTCGTTGTGCA
>CAISLL010000316.1 GCA_903886165.1 uncultured beta proteobacterium
CCAGAAGCTTCAACGCCCGGCCTCGGCAAAACTTGCGTTGCGCAAGAACCCCGCTGGCACTTGCAAGGCCGATATCCCTCCAAATTGGCGATGTGCGTCCAATAGCGCGTCAAGCTGGGGGTCGCGAATCATGACTTGAGCATCAAGCGTCATTGCCACGGCAGGAGATCCGTCCGCGGCAGGCAACGCCTGCCTGGCCAAACGTGCATCCACCAGCGTCGGCGCAACCGCCGAGACCGCCTGTGTCGGGATCGACAGATTTTGCTGTGCCAATTGCGGTGCAGAAGCCGGGTCAGACAAGTTGACCAAATGCAGCCCCTGCCAAGCGATCACACCCATGAGAGCAATGGCAGCGAAACCGGCCACGCGTCGCCAGGAGCTGTTATTTGCACTCTCTGATTTCACTTGAATTTTCACCGTGGCATTAACTGGCATCGTGTCGATCGCAACAAAATTGATCTGCTCTTCCGACAGGCGCTGGCGCAGGCGTTGCACAAAATCCGCATCATGCGCACGCGCGTTCACCTGGTTTGAACGCAGCACGTCTCCTAACACATGGTAAACATCCCATTGGGCCCGAACCATGCTGCTGGACTCCAGATCTGCCAGCGTCTGAACAAATTCTTCCCCCTGCAGTTGCCCGTCAACCAGCGCAGACACCTGCTCTGCAATCTCTACAGAATGATCAGCCATGCATCCCTCTCAATAGAAGTTGTCCTCTACCACCCAAAATCCCGCCCACCCGTGCCAGTGCATCGTTCATTGGTCACCAACGCTTGCCTGTTTGTTTTTCCAGCATCGGCTTCAACTTGGCAGACACCGCTTCACGCGCTCTGAATATCCGCGAGCGGACAGTGCCCATCGGGCAACTCATCAGTTCAGCAATGTCTTCGTAACTCATGCCATCAATTTCACGCAGACTCAGTGCCTGCCGCAAGTCGTCCGGCAATGCTTCCATTGCTGCGTTGACCGTCAGCGCAATTTCCTTTGCGGCCAGCACCGACTCAGGCGTCTCGTAAGTGATTGACTCGTTTCGGGCATAAAAAGTTTCATCGTCATCATCACCCGACTGCATGGCAGCCTGTGTGAGGGTCGGATCACGCTTGAGTTCCAAAAGAGACTTTTTGGCGGTATTCACCGCAATTCGATACAACCAGGTGTAAAACTGGGCATCGCCGCGAAACTGGTGCAAGGCCCGGTACGCGCGAATGAACGTTTCCTGGGCAATGTCTTCCACCAGGTCGACATCCCTCACCATGCGGCCGATCAGGCGTTCGACGCGGCGCTGGTACTTGATCACCAACAACTCGAACGCCCTCTGGTCACCGGCAACAGTGCGTGCAACCAGCAAAGCATCACTGTTGTCGGCAGCCGGTGCTGGCACTGACGGGGCCTCTGGATTTGTCATCGCACCTGCTTACCGGGTGACGTGTTTTCAGGATCAGGCAACAGATCGCCTTCGAGCCTGGTGCCACAGTAGACCGCCCGGCGCAAGGCCAGCCAGTGGGCTGGGGCCGAAACACGGTCCAGCCAAACCCAGGCGACCTCCTTGCCGTCGGCCACTTGCAGCCGCAACAGCAGGGCAGATTGAAGGTCAAGCACGGTCTCGGGTAGCACCCGCAGCGACCGCGCGCCCGATGACCAGTGCCAGGTCACGCCGTCCCAGGAAAAACTGCCAACGGCCGTGCGCCACCAGGACCAGGCTGCCAAGGCGGATATCGCCACACAGGAACAGGCAGCCAGCCAGTGTCGCCAGCCCATAATTTCAGACTGACGACTCCAGACGGTCACTGTCAACATCCCCAAGACGACCACCAAGCAAAGCAGGCCGCCCTGCAAATGCGAACGCCCCACCGGGAAGCTGACGGCTGGGGCGTTATGCACGGCAAAAACCAGTGACTGAAACAGTCTGCCGGTACCAGGTGTAAATCAAGGTGCGCGTTTGAACACCAGTGAGCCGTTGGTGCCGCCAAAACCGAAGTTGTTTTTGACGGCCACGTTCATCTTCATGTCGCGCGCAACATTGGCACAGTAATCAAGATCACATTCAGGATCCTGATTGAAGATATTGATGGTGGGGGGGCTCTTTTGGTGGTGCAGTGACAGCACCGTCACTACCGACTCCAGGCCACCAGCTCCGCCCAACAAATGCCCGGTCATGGATTTGGTGGAGTTGACAACCACCTTTTTGGCATGGTCACCAAGGGCTGCCTTGATGGCGTTGGACTCATTGACGTCGCCCAGCGGTGTTGAGGTGCCATGCGCATTGACGTAATCCACCTGGTCTGTGTTGACACCTGCGTTGCGCAGGGCGCTCAAGATGGCACGGCGCGGGCCGTCCATGTTAGGCGCAGTCATGTGGCCAGCATCCGCACTCATGCCAAAACCGGCCAACTCGGCGTAAATTTTGGCGCCGCGGGCCTTGGCGTGTTCGTACTCTTCAAGCACCATCACTCCGGCACCCTCACCCAGCACAAAACCGTCTCGATCCCTGTCCCAGGGACGTGAGGCCGTGACAGGGTCATCGTTGCGGGTGCTAAGGGCGCGCATAGACGCAAACCCGCCGACACCCAGGTCTGACACCGACGCCTCTGAGCCGCCAGCAATCACCACATCTGCATCTCCGTACTCGATCATGCGGCCGGCCTGCCCGATGCAATGCAAGCCGGTTGTGCATGCGGTCACAATGGCAAGATTCGGGCCCTTGAAACCAAACCGGATCGACACATGGCCCGCGATCATGTTGATGATCGTGGACGGCACAAAAAATGGGGAAATTCGCCGTGCACCACGTTGCACAAACTCTGCATGAACGTTTTCGATCATTGGCAAACCGCCAATGCCAGAACCAATCACACAGCCAATGCGTGTGGCCAGTTCTTCGCTCAAGGCGTCGCCTGTGGGCAGTCCTGAATCGGCCACAGCCTGTGCGGTAGCGGCCACACCATAGTGAATGAATGTGTCCATGGTGCGCGCTTCTTTGGCGCTCATGTAGGACTCAATATCAAAACCCTTGACCTCCGCTGCAATTTTGCAATTGAAGGTGGACGCATCAAACTTGGTGATCAGGCCAACACCCGACTGACCGGCGAGCAAATTAGCCCAAGTGGTGTCAACCGTGTTTCCCACGGGACTGACACAACCCAAACCGGTAACAACAACACGACGACGGGACATAGGGATCAACAGTCAGTGGTTTGTCTGGAACACGCTACAGCCGTGACACGGGTGCAGCTACGAATGTGTGCCGTCAGTGAGGCTGGTTCGTGGAGTTGTCGCCATGCTCCCCTGACGCTTGCGGTTCTCTCGATCAGAACCGCATTTGAAAGCTTACGCCTTCTTGTGGGTGTTGGCGTAATCGATGGCGTTTTGCACCGTCGTTATCTTTTCAGCATCTTCGTCAGGGATTTCAATCCCAAACTCATCTTCAAGGGCCATCAC
>CAISLL010000317.1 GCA_903886165.1 uncultured beta proteobacterium
CATCACCTCGGAAAAGATGAACCAGATCATGCCGATGCGGTAAGAGCGGTCTTCCCATTTGGTGTACATGCCCCGCATGTTTTCACTGATCAACTCACCAAACCAGCCCACTACCACATACAAAATGAGCAACGCCCCGATCAGCATGCTCCAGATGCCGGGCGGCGTACCGTTCAGCCTGAACACAAAGCCCAATGCCAGCAAAAAAATACCCACCGACAGAAATGTCGAGTACCGGCTGGCGGCTGGCACAAAGTAGTGGCCGCGCGCAGCCTGTGGAGCTTGTGTCATCTATTTTTCCTTATCGATCAGCTGTTTGCCTTGACGGCTTCAAAAAATGTATACGAGAGTGTCACGGTGCCCAGGTCCCGGTCCATCTTGGGGTTGACCACAAACACGACCGGCATGGTGCGGGTTTCACCCGGCTGAAAGGTCTGCTGAGTGAAACAAAAACACTCCAGCTTTTCAAAATGCAGGGATGCCACGGCCGGCGTGACACTGGGAACCGCCTGACCCACAAACACCTTGTCGGTGGTATTGGTCACGGTGTAATTCATGTGCGAAATTTCACCGGGATGGACCCGGATGGAAAACTGCTCGGGCTTGAACGACAAACCGACGCCTGGCATGGAATGGCTCAAAAATTCAACCTTGACTGTCCGCGACAGGTCGATCTGGGTGTTTTTATCGGCCACTGCGGCCACGTCATTGGTCTTGCCATTCAAACCTGTCAACTCGCAAAACACGTCATACATCGGCACCATGCCAAACCCAAAACCAACAAAAAACAGCGATACAAACGCCAGCTTGATCGCCATGCGTTTATTGCTGCGCTGACGGTCAGCGGCGGAGACGGTCGTCAAAACGGGCGATACTTCCATATCGAACCCAGAAAAATCGCCAGCACAATGGCACCGATCAGATAACCCAGGCGCTTGTTGTTGCGCTTGCGCTTGTCCCATTCGGCCGTATCAAAGTCTTGGCCGGGCGTCTCGGGCAACTTCATGGGTGATTTCATCAGGGCTTACTTGATGGCCGGAGGCGTCTCAAAGGTATGGTACGGCGGCGGGGACGACACCGTCCACTCCAGGCCCTCGGCGCCTTCCCAGGCCTTGTCACCCGCCTTTTCCCCACCTTTGATTGTCTTGTAGACGTTGTAGACAAAGATCAGGTGTGATGCACCCAGAATGAAAGCACCGATGCTGGAAATCATGTTCCACTCGGCGAACATCACCGGGTAGTCCGGAATACGGCGCGGCATGCCGGCCAGACCCACAAAGAACTGCGGAATAAAGGTCACGTTAAAACCAACCACCGCCACCCAGAAATGCCACTTTCCCATGGTTTCATCAAGCTTGTGGCCAGTCCACTTGGGCAACCAGTAATACACCGCAGCCATCGCTCCCATCACTGCGGACGGATAAAACGCATAATGAAAGTGTGCCACCATGAAATAGGCATTGTGGTACTGCGGGTCAGCAGCGGCGTCTGACAGCGCCAAGCCTGTCACCCCGCCCCAGCCAAACAGCACCAGAAAACCCAGGGCAAACAACATCGGTGTCTCAAATGACATCGAACCTTGCCAAACCGTCGCAATCCAGCAAAAGAACAACACCGCCAGCGGGAACGAGATCGCCATGGTGATGTACATGAAGTAAATCTGGCTCCCCAGCGACATGCCACTGGTGAACATGTGGTGCGCCCACACGATCAGGCCCAGGCCCGCAATCGCCCAGAAGGAATACACCTGCGCCTTGTAGCCATAAATCGGCTTGCGGGCAAATGCCGAGAACACGTGCGGCAACGCACCGGCAATGGGGAGCAACAGCACATAGACCTCAGGGTGGCCCATGAACCAGAAAATGTGTTGCCAAAGCACCGGATCACCACCACCAGCCGCATTGAAGAAGCTGGTACCAAAATGGCGGTCCATCAGCACCATCGTCACGCCGCCGGCAAACACCGGCATGATGGTGATGAGCAACATCGCAGTCATCAGGAAACCATGGGCAAACAACGGCATTTTCATGATCGTCATGCCGGGGGCGCGCATGTTCAGAATGGTCACGATCACGTTGATGGAACCAAGAATGGACGACACACCCAGCATGTGAATGGCAAAAATGGCAAAGTCCATGCCCCATCCGCTTTGAATCGACAGCGGCGCATACAGCGTCCAGCCGGTGTCCACCGCACCAGGGCCAACCCCCATCAGCCCCAAGAAAAACGGCAACGTGAGCATGATTGCCGCCGGCGGCAAGATCCAGAAACCCCAGTTGTTCAAACGTGGCAACGCCATGTCGGGGGCACCAATCATCATCGGCAGCATGTAGTTTGCCAGACCGGTGGCCGCCGGCATGGCAAAACCAAAGACCATGACCAGCCCGTGCAAAGTGATAAGCTGGTTGAACAACTCGGGCTGCACAAACTGCAGGCCTGGCTGAAACAGCTCAAGCCGCACCACCAATATCATCGCGCCACCGACAAACAGCATGGCAAAACCGAAGATCAGGTACATGATGCCGATGTCTTTGTGGTTGGTGGTTTCCAGCCACCGCATGAACCCGCCCTTGTAAGGCCCATGGTGTGAATCACCCACCGGCAAGCCATGTGCCATATCGTGTGCCATTGACAACTCCTGATTTCTGAATTTTTGAAACTGTTTACTGTGCGGCTGCAAGCACTGCTTTGGCGGCTGGCGCTGCGGCGGCAACAGGCGCCGCAGGCGTCTTCTTGCTGGCCACCCACCGGGCGAACTCTTCCTGGCTCACCACATTGACCACCACCGGCATGAAGCCGTGCTCTTTGCCGCACAACTCCGAACACTGCCCGCGGTAAGTGCCGGTTTTTTCAACCGTGGCCCAGAATTCACGCAAGAAACCCGGCACGGCGTCTCGTTTGACACCAAACGCCGGCACCCACCAACTGTGGATCACGTCGTTGGACGTGGTGATGAAGCGCACCTTCTTGCCCACCGGCAACACCAGCGGGTTGTCAACTTCCAGCAGGTAATGCTCACCCTTGGCAGCGCCACTGTCAATCTGGTCACGCGGCGTGGTCAGGCGGCTTGTATAACTGATGCCTTCCGCCGGAAACTCGTAATGCCACAACCACTGGCTGCCAGTGACCTTGACCACCAGTTCGGCGTCGGTCTTGGTGTCTTCGTACATCACCACCGCATGGTAGGCCGGAATACCAAACACCACGTAATCAATGAACGCCAGCAGCAGAAACGGTGACAGGACCCACAGCCATTGCTTGCGATTTTTCGGGCCACTGTAAGTGGCCGCCTTGTAGCCAGCGGCCTTGCGATGGGTGCGAAAGGAATAAATCAACACACCAAACACCAGGAAAAACAGCACCAGGATCACCACCATCACCAGGTTGTGCATGTGCAGGGTTTCGTGCGCTATCGGTGTCACGGGGTCCGGGAAATTGAACGCATAACCAGCCAAAGCCGCCGCCGAACCCAATGCCAGCAAAACGCTCAAGCCAAATTTGTACAAGCTACGCATAAACCGCGGTCCTAATGTTGGTGAAATGATCAACTATTCGAAAATAGTTTGATCTTCGTCAGAGCATTCTAATGGATCACCACCTATTAAACGGCCGAAAACGCCACGGGGAAACCCGATGCCAGATCCCGCTGGCGGGCACCTCAGCCAGATCTCATGACACCCAGAACAGGCGCGCGGTGGGCCACACCAACAGCAGCACAATGACACAAGGCGCCACCGTCCATGCGATTTCAACGGCTAGCGAGCTGTGAAAATTGACCCGCTCTGGTGTCCCGCTGCGGTGATGTCCCCAGGTGGCCCACAACAGTGCGGCAAATGACCCAACAAAAATCAGCAGACAGACCAGCATCAATGCCTGGCGAACAGCAAATTCAGTCATGTGTGCCGCCCTTTGTCCTGGGTGGCACCGCCCCGGCTTTGCTGCGCAGCAGCGTCGCCCGCATTTCCTCCAGTGAAATCTCGCTGCGGGCACTGACCGACAAGCGCGGTGCTGGCTTGACGGCATGGCCATAAACCACCTCAAAGCTCAGTTGCAAAGGCAGTTTGGCCACCGCAGCCAGCAAACTGGCATGCCAGCGCCGTCCTCGCAAGGCAGCAAATCGCCCCACATGCAGATTACGACCCAGGCCACGCAGTTCCTGCAGCAGGCGTTGAGGTGTCTCGAATGTGAGCGTGATGCGCTCCATGTCCATCACCGGCTCGGCAAAACCCGCTGCCGCCAGCATGTCACCCCAGTCGTGCATGTCGGTGAATTCGTGGCTGGGTGCGGGCCAGCCCAAAGACTGGTACAGCGTGCGCAACTCTTGGAGCGTGTCTGGCCCCAGACAGGAGAACATCAGAAACCCGTCCACCTGCAATGCGCTGTGCCACTGTGCCATCAAGGCCTGCGGGTCAGCCGCCATGTGCAGGCTCATGTTGGCCCACAACATGTGCGCAGGGGCTGCGACTTGTGTGCCGACCTGTGCCTGCCGCTGCAACCAGCGCCCACCCTTCCACCAGGGCTGTGCCAGCGCTTGCCGGACGTGTTGTGCGCGCTCTTGCGAGGTTTCCAGCACCGCACACGCCGCCTTGGGATACCGCTGCGCCAGCAGGCCATGGGCCTGCATGCCGCCACTGAGCGGCGCCCAGTGCAGCCAGTTGGTGGGCTGCTGCTTGATCCAGTCAAGGCGCTCCTGCATGCGCCGGGCCACTTCTTCGTGCAGCCAGGGGGACTCGCGCAGGGGCATGGCCTGCCAGCGGCGCGCCGCTTGTGGGTCAATCGTGGGGGGAGAAATGTCTGCCATGGTGGTTCAATTTGCAGCGAGTATATTGAGGCCATGTTTGCCAAGTTGTTCACAGGGCTGATGGCTGCGCTGCCTGGCCAATGCCAGGTCTGCCACAGTTGGCCGGCGTTGACAGTGTGTGAAGACTGCGTGAGCCGGTTTGCTCAACCGCATCAGCGCTGCAAAACCTGCGCCGTCCCGCTACCGCACGGCATGCAGCACTGTGGCGCCTGCCTGAAAAACCCACCGCCTCTGGACCAGTGCCTTGCCGCGGTTAGCTACGCCTACCCTTGGTCAAGCCTGATCGCCGGGTTCAAGTTTCATGACCAGCCAGGTCTGGTGCGCAGTTTTACAACCCTGATGCACGCCACACCATGGGTCGAACCGGCCTTGGACACTGCGGACATGCTGCTGCCGATACCACTGTCTCCACAACGATTGTCTCAGCGCGGCTACAACCAGGCGCTGCTGCTGGCTCGCGCCATGCACAAGGGCAAGGCCCGAGCCGATGTGCTGCTGCGCGTCCTGGACACCCCCGCGCAGCACACCCTCAAGCGCCAGCAGCGCCTGACCGCACTCGACAACGCCTTTGCCATTGACCCATTGCTGTCCCATGCAGTGAAAGCGGCGCGCATCGTGCTGGTGGATGATGTAATGACGACCGGTGCCTCCCTGCATGCGGCAGCCCGGGTGCTGCGCGCTGCTGGCGCCAGCCATGTCACCGGCCTGGTCTTCGCACGCACAGAGTAGCCTGGCTGGGCGACAATTCAGCCATGTTTCATATTGTTCTGGTCGAGCCCGAAATCCCCCCCAACACGGGCAACGTCATCCGTCTGGCCGCCAACACCGGCTGCACCTTGCACCTGGTGGAGCCTTTGGGCTTTTCCATGGAAGACAAACACATGCGCCGCGCCGGCCTTGACTACCACGAGTACGCCAAAGTGGCACGGCATGCTGACTGGCAGGCGTTCTTGACCACCGAGCGGCCCGATCGGTTGTTTGCCATGACCACCCGCGCCCACCAGAGTGTGTTTGACACCCGCTTCAGGCCCGGCGACTACCTCGTGTTTGGCTCGGAAACCAGTGGCTTGAGCGACACGGTACGACAGACTTTCGGCCCTGCCCAAGCCATCAAACTGCCGATGCTGGCTGGGCAGCGCAGCCTCAACCTGTCGAACGCGGTGGCTGTTACGGTGTTTGAGGCTTGGCGACAGAATGGTTTTTCTGGCAACGTGTCCAAACCAATGAATTTATAAGAAATTCGACTTTAGGCCAGGTATATAAAGCAGTACCAGCTATGCTTTATGTAGCTATTTAGGCAATGCATCCGAAAGCAGCTTCACCCCTGTCAGAAACATGCCAACGTACAAAAAACGGTAAAACAACACCTGACTGATGCGCCGCGCCAGTCGCACACCCAGCCACACACCTATCGGCGCAATCGGCAACAACACCAGCGAGGTGGCGAAATTGCGCCAGTCCAGCAGCCCAAGCCAGGCATACGGAATCCATTTCGCCAGGTTGATGACGAAGAAAAAGAACGCCATGGTGGCGGTGAACCGGATGGGCGACAAACGCATCGGGATCATGTAGGCGTTCACCGGCGGGCCACCGGCATGGGCAATGAAGCTGGTAAAGCCGGAGATGGC
>CAISLL010000318.1 GCA_903886165.1 uncultured beta proteobacterium
GTGATGGCCCAGGCGCTGATTTTCGACATGGACGGTACCATGATCGACTCCATGGGGTTCCATGCCCAAAGCTGGCTGGCATTTGCCAGGCAGCACAAATTGAGCATTGACATCGACGACCTGATGCGCCGCACCACCGGGCGCACCGGCGCGGAGTGCATGTGCGAGTTGTTTCAACGGGACCTTGACAAGGAAGAAGCCTGGGCCTTGATTGCCGAGAAAGAGCAGCTCTACCGTGAGCTGTTTGGCCCCGTGTTTACCGAAGTGGCGGGCTTCAAGGCGTTTTATGCGCAGGCCTTGACGCACGGCTTGAAACTGGGTGTCGGCACGGCGGGCGACCAACACAACGTGGCCTTTGCCATGAGGCACCTCGCCCTACCGACCGCGCCACAGGCTGTTGTGGGCGGCGACGAAGGCTTCCCCGGCAAGCCCGATCCAGCTATATTTTTGGAAGTAGCTAGCCGAATGAATACAAGGGCTAGCAGCTGTATTGTCTTTGAAGACGCACCCTTTGGCATTGAAGCCGCACGGCGCGCCGGCATGCAAGCCGTGGCCGTCTGCACCAGCCACACCCCAGCCCAGTTGGCTGGCCCCCACGTGATCGCCGCTGTGCGCGATTACCATGAACTACTGAATTCGAATTTCCTGGAGAGACTTCATGCTGCAACTTCGTGACGCAAGCGGGCCGGCCACCGTGGTCCGCCGCGCTGACTACACCGCCCCGGCATTCTGGATTGACACCGTTCACCTCAGCTTTGACCTGGACCCGGCCAAGACCCGCGTGCTCAACAAAATGACACTGCGCCGCAACCCGGACGTACCCGCGCAAGCGCTGCGTCTGGACGGTGACGAGCTCAACCTGGCACGCGTGCTGGTTAACGACGCTGGCACCTCGTTCAAGATGGACGCCGGCCAACTGGTGCTGGAAAACCTGCCAGCCGAGGGCAGCTTCGAACTGGAGATTTTCACCACCTGCGCGCCGGCCAAAAACACGTCCTTGTCGGGCTTGTATGTGAGCAACGACTCGTTCTTCACGCAGTGTGAGGCCGAGGGCTTTCGACGCATCACCTATTTTCTGGACCGCCCGGATGTGATGGCCAGCTTTACCGTGACGCTGCGCGCCGACAAGGAAAAATTTCCGGTCTTGCTCAGCAATGGCAACCTGACCGACGGCGGACCGCTGGAAGACGGCCGCCACTTTGCGACCTGGGTCGACCCGCACAAAAAACCCTGCTATCTGTTTGCGCTGGTGGCAGGCAAACTGGTGTGCCGCGAACAGCGCATCACCGCGCGCAGTGGCAAAGACCACTTGCTGCAAGTCTATGTGCGTCCTGGCGACATGGACAAGACAGAACATGCCATGACCTCGCTGATCAAGTCGGTCATCTGGGATGAAGTCCGCTTTGGCCTGCCCCTGGATCTGGAACGCTTCATGATCGTCGCCACCAGCGACTTCAACATGGGCGCCATGGAGAACAAGGGCCTGAACATCTTTAACACCAAGTACGTGCTGGCAAATCAGGCCACCGCAACCGATCTGGACTTTGCCAACATTGAGTCGGTGGTGGGACATGAATACTTTCACAACTGGACCGGCAACCGTATCACCTGCCGAGACTGGTTCCAGCTCAGCCTGAAAGAAGGCCTGACCGTGTTCCGCGACCAGGAATTCAGCATGGACCTGTGCGCCGATGCGTCCGCCCGTGCGGTGAAACGCATTGAAGACGTGCGCGTGCTGCGCACTGCCCAGTTCCCGGAAGATGCCGGCCCGATGGCGCACCCGGTGCGGCCAGACAGCTACATCGAGATCAACAACTTCTACACCGTCACCATCTACGAAAAAGGTGCCGAGGTGGTGCGGATGATGCAGACATTGGTTGGTCGCGCCGGTTTTGCCAAGGGCATGACTCTGTACTTCGCCCGCCATGATGGCCAGGCCGTGACATGCGACGAATTTGCACAAGCCATTGCCGATGCCAACCCTGATTCAGACCTGGCCAAGCTGCTGCCGCAGTTCAAGCGCTGGTACAGCCAGGCCGGTACTCCACGGTTGGCTGCTGCGGCACACTATGACGCCACAGCACAGACTTACAAACTCGACTTCAGCCAAAGCTGCCCTGCGGTGCATGGGCAAGAGGCCAATGAGGCCTTTGTGATCCCGGTCAGACTGGGACTGATCGGTAGCCAATCAGGAGCCGCCCTGCCCTTGCAGCTGCAAGGCAGCGCAGCCTCTGGCACTGACAGCCACCTGTTTGTCATGACGCAGGCCAGCCAATCCATCACGTTTGAGAATGTGGCCGAGGAACCCGTGCCGTCCATCCTGCGCGGTTTCAGCGCCCCGGTGATCGTCAACTTTGACTACACCGACGCGCAGTTGCTCACCCTGCTGGCCGACGACCCGGACCCCTTCAACCGCTGGGAAGCCGGGCAACGCCTGGCTTTGCGAAGCGCTATTGGGTCAATAGCTACACAGGCTGAAACCACAGCGGCTAGAGGCCTGAATGATGCATATATATCAGCCATGCGCACGGTGCTACGCCACCCCACACTCGACGCCGCTTTCAAGGACTTGGTGCTGACCCTGCCGTCGGAAACCTACATCGCCGAGCAGCTTCAGGTGGTCGACCCGCAGCGCATTCACACGGTGCGCGAAGCCATGCGCGAACAACTCGCCACCGAACTGTGCGCCGACTGGCAGTGGGCGTTTGAGGCGCATTGTCAAAACGGTGGCTATTCTCCTGACACCTTGTCCAGCGGCCGCCGTGCCTTGGCTGGCCTGGCCTTGTCTATGCTTTGTCTGGCGGCCCGCAGCAGCGGCGATGTCGTCTGGCCTGGCAAGGCCTACCAACGCTTCAAGGACGCAGACAACATGACCGACCGCGCCAACGCCCTGGGCGCCCTGGTGCACTGCGGCCATGCCCTGGCCACACCGGCGCTGGCACGTTTTCACAGCCTGTTCAAGGCCGAAGAGCTGGTGCTGGACAAATGGTTTGCACTACAGGCCGGCTGCACCGATCGTGGTGGCAACGTGCTGGTGGCAGTGCGCCAATTGCTGAAACACCCGGACTTTTCACTGCGCAACCCAAACCGCGCGCGCAGCGTGATCTTCAGCTACTGCAGCGCCAACCCGGGCGCTTTTCACCGCGCCGATGGTGCCGGTTATGTGTTCTGGACAGAACAGGTGCTGGCGCTGGACGCCATCAACCCGCAAGTGGCTGCCCGCCTGGCGCGCGCGCTTGACCGCTGGAAGAAGCTGGCCGAACCCTACCGCCATGCGGCGCAGGAAGCCCTGAAACGCGTCGCCGCCAAGACCGACCTGAGCAACGACGTGCGCGAAGTCATCAGCCGCGCCTTGGCTGATTGACACTGGTCTGTCATTGCGGGCTACGACCCGCAATCCACTCATTCATCAATTCATCGAATAGGAATTCCCATGCCAAAAAGAATCTCCCTGACGCGCTACCTGGTCGAACAGCAGCGCATGGAAGGCCACATCCCGCCCGAGTTGCGGCTGCTGCTCGAAGTGGTCGCCCGCGCCTGCAAGCGCATCAGCCAGGCCGTCAGCAAAGGCGCGCTGGGTGATGTGATGGGCAGTGCCGAAAGCGAAAACGTGCAGGGCGAAATGCAGAAAAAGCTCGACATCATCGCCAACGAGGTGCTGATCGAAGCCAACGAATGGGGCGGCCACCTGGCGGCCATGGCCAGCGAGGAGATGGA
>CAISLL010000319.1 GCA_903886165.1 uncultured beta proteobacterium
CCAGAGCATCACCTGCGACGATGTCGACGCCAGCGTCTTTGTACGAGAGAGGGGTTGAGCTCATGTGAAAAATGGGGAAATTGTGAGAAAGAGGGCGGGGGGACTAAAATCAAGCCTTATTTTAAGGTCAGCACGTGTTGTACTGATCAAAGCCTACAGCTTCTTTCAATTTACTTTGACAACCAATCGCCCTTATGCCCCTTAATCCAAGTTCCAAACGTCTGACTTTGTGGATGGGTGTCACGATTTTGGTGGTCGTGCTTTTGTGGGTTTTAGGGCCTGTTTTGGTGCCCTTTGCGGTTGCGGCTGTATTAGCCTATGCGCTTCACCCCTTGGTGCTGAAGTTGCAAAAGCTCAGCCCCTGGATGCCACGTTTGCTTTGTGTTGTGCTGGTTGAAGTCATGGCTTTGTGTTCAGGCTGAACGGCACGCCGCCCGGCATCTGGAGCATGCTGATCGGCGCGTTGCTCATTCTGTATGTGGTGGTGGGGTGGTTTGGTGAGTTGATCAGTGAAAACATGCGGGGTATGTACACCAAATGGGAAGACCGCTCTTACCGCATCGGCATGGTCTGGTTTATCTTCTCCGAGGTGATGTTTTTTGCCTGCTTCTTCGGCGCGCTGTATTACATCCGCCAGATATCCTTGCCCGAGTTGGCGGGCTACGAGGCGATGTTCACGCCTTATGAAAAATTCACCAATGCCTGGCCCAGCTCCGGCCCGATGGGCGACCCTTTCACGCCCATGGCCGCGTGGGGCATTCCCGCCGTCAACACCATGTTGCTGTTGACCTCAGGTGCCACGCTGACCTGGGCACACTGGGGTTTGATCAAGGGCAAGCAAAGCCAGTTGACCTGGGGCCTGGCCATGACGGTGGCGCTTGGTATCACGTTCATGGGTTTTCAGGCGTATGAATATGCCCATGCCTATGCCGAGATGGGGTTGACGCTGGGTGCCGGCGTGTATGGCGCCACGTTCTATATCCTGACCGGTTTTCACGGGCTGCACGTCACCTTGGGCACGGTCATGCTGATCGTCATGTTGGGGCGCGGCATGAAAGGCCATTTCTCCGAACACAACCACTTTGCCTTTGAGGCGGTGGCCTGGTACTGGCACTTTGTCGACGTGGTCTGGCTGATCTTGTTTGTGTTTGTCTACATTCTTTAAGGTCTTACAGGTGGGCTGCTTAGCCCCGGCCGGGGATCAGGCCAAAATAAAAACTCGCAATCAGGACCAGAAAGAGCGCGATTGACAAACCAATGCGCACGGTGAGAGCTTGCACCACGAGTTTGCGTTTGGCCTGGTCGTCGTTCTTGAACAACATGGCGAGGGCGCTGAAAAGGCTGACCAGGATCAGTGCCAGGGTCGCCAGAATTAAAATTTTTGCAAGCATGGCGGTCTCTCTCTCAAGGATTGCGCTGAATTATGCTTGTTTACCCGATCGCCATGCCGCACATTCGATTTCAAATCAGGTTGATTCCCTTTCTTGCGATGCTGCTGTGTCTGGCGCTGTTCATTTACCTTGGACTGTGGCAAAGCGGGAAGGGTGATCGCCTGGCGCAGGAGCTTGCGCAGCGTGCTCAGCGCAGCCAGCAAGGGCCAGTGGTGGTCACCGCGCAACTGCTGGATGCGCAGGCCGCGCAAGACGCCCCGTTTACCGTGGTGGGCACCTATGACGCCCAGCATCAGATTTTTCTGGACAACCGTCAGGAAAATGGCCAGCCGGGTGTCCATGTCATCACGCCCCTTAAAATCGAGAGCAGTGACACCCGCATTCTGGTCAACCGTGGTTGGGTCGGCTGGGGTCAGGGGCGTGGTGTGCTGCCCGTGGTGGCAACGCCTGAGGGGCGGGTGCAAGTGACGGGTTTGGCCACCGTTGCGTCCACCAAGAAGTTTTTTTTGATGCCAGATCATTCCGAGGCGCAAGGAAAACTTTGGTTGCGCGTGGATATGCCCCGTTTTCAGGCGCTGATTGGTCACCCCTTGCAGCCTGTGGTGTTGCAGCAGACCGGGGGCGACGCGCCCGACACCTTGGTGCGCCACTGGCCACCGCCACAAGACCGCGTCGGTATGCATCGGGGTTACGCGTTTCAGTGGTTTGGCATGGCAGTGGCGCTGTTGCTGTTTTACGGGTTCGCCATCAGTCGCAAGAGTGACCCCGCATGAGCCAACCGTATTCCGACCAGGCCCTTGAACTGGCTGTGCATTCCCTGCCGAAGCCTGGAGATGCTGCCAACACGGCCTTGGGCGGACGCTTGAAGTTGCTGGCGATCTTGCTGGCGTGTTCATTGCCCGTGTTGGTCGCGTGTTTTGTGTTTTATGTGGTCCGCCCGCAGGGGCAGGCCGGCTTTGGCGAACTGATCACACCCGTGCGGCCAGTGCCGCAGTCACAGGGCCTGCGCCTTGATGGTGTGCCAGTGCCGCTGCATTCGCTCAAGGCCCAGTGGCTGCTGGTCAAGGTGGATGGTGGTGCCTGTGTGCAGGATTGCCAGAAACAACTCACGGTGCTGCGCCAGTTCCGGTTGATGCTGGGCAAAGACATGGACCGCTTGGACTGGCTCTGGCTTGTCAGTGACCAGGCGCCGGTGTCACCTGTGCTGGCAGCCAGCCTGGTGCGTGACGGCGCTACAGTGTTGCGGGTTGACCCAGACACCCTTGCGCGCTGGTTGCCGGCTGCCGCAGGCAAGTCGCAGCAGGATTTCATGTATGTGGTTGACCCGATGGGCAACACCATGATGCGTTTCCCCTCATTGCTCGGCAGTGCCGCAGCCGCCAAAGCACGGCGTGACATGGCCCATTTGTTGCGTGCCTCCTTGGCGTGGGATTCGCCGGGCCGATAGGGCACACCGGCGGGCACACATCGGCCATGAGCGTTCCATCCCTTTATGACCTGACACCGCTGGCCAGTATGCTGGCAGTGGGTGCATTGCTGGCAACCGGGCCCGTCGCCTGGGTGTATTGGCGCAATCGCCGCACAACGCCATTGCAGCGGGCACAGGCTTTGCGCTGGTTGACCCTGTTTTTGACCCTTGACTTGATCCTGTTTGGCGCCTTTACCCGCCTCACTGACTCAGGCCTGGGCTGCCCTGACTGGCCGGGTTGCTACGGCAACACCTCGCCGTTGGGGGCCAGTCACGCGATTGCCGCAGCGCAGGCGGCAATGCCCAGTGGTCCGGTCACCCATGGCAAGGCGTGGATTGAGATGCTTCACCGTTACCTGGCCACCGGTGTCGGAGCCTTGATTGTGGTCTTGACGATCATGAGTTGGCGCGGATGGTGCACCCGTGCCCGCCCGGGGCATGGGCAGGTCCAAGGTGAACTCTCCCCGTGGTGGGCGACTTTGACCCTGTTTTGGGTGTGCCTGCAAGGGGCGTTTGGCGCATTCACCGTCACCATGAAACTGTTTCCGGCCATCGTCACGCTGCATCTGGCAGGTGCTATGGTGCTGCTGGCCCTGCTGGGTTTGCAGGTGGTGCGAGGCAGCGCGTCACACACACGCTTGCATCTGCCGCGTACCGTGCATCGGTGGTGGGTGGCGGCTTTTGCCCTGCTCGTACTGCAAGTTTTTCTGGGTGGCTGGGTCAGTGCCAATTACGCGGTGTTGGCCTGTACTGATTTTCCTCAGTGCCAGAACCGTTGGTGGCCTGAGATGAACTTCGCCCAGGGGTTTGAGTTGTGGCGGCATCTGGGGCTGACTTCAGGTGGCGAGCCCATCAGCTTTGCTGCCCTGACCGCCATTCACTACATGCATCGGCTGATGGCTTACCTGGTACTTGTCGTGCTGGTCGTACTGGCCTGGCAACTCAATCGCACGCCGGTTTGGCGCAGCCTCAGCCGGGTGCTGGCTGCGCTGGTGGGCCTGCAACTGGCGACGGGTCTGAGCAACGTGGTTTTCAATTGGCCGCTTGTGGCTGCGCTGCTGCACACCGGGGGCGCGGCGTCCTTGGTGCTGACATTGACCTGGATCGGGGGCAGGGCCACCGTGTTGCACTCAGAGGCTGTCCCGCCGCAGGCATCCTGTGTTACAGGAAACCTGGCATGAGTTCGCTGGCATCCGCCCCAGCCATGTCTGCGGTGTCACAGTATTACGCGCTGACCAAGCCGCGCGTGGTTCAGTTGATCGTGTTTTGCGCCTTGATCGGCATGGTGCTGGCGATCCCTGGCGTCCCGTCCTGGCGCGAGGTCGGCACCGCTGCGGTTGCCTGTATCGGCATCTGGCTGGTGGCAGCCGCAGCGGCAGCCTTCAATTGCCTCATTGAAAAAAGCATAGACGCCAAAATGAAACGCACCGCCTGGCGGCCGACCGCCAAGGGCGAACTGGGTGACCGGCATACCCTGCTGTTTTCAGCCGCCTTGTGCGCGGCGGGTTCAGGCCTGCTTTATTTTTTGGTGAATCCGCTCACCATGTGGCTCACATTTGCCACCTTCATTGGTTATGCGGTGGTGTACACGGTTATTTTGAAACCCCTGACCCCGCAAAATATCGTGATCGGCGGAGCCTCCGGGGCCATGCCACCGGTGTTGGGTTGGGCGGCCATGGCAGGCAATGTGGGGCCAGAGGCGTTGATTCTGTTTCTGATCATCTTTTTGTGGACACCGCCCCATTTTTGGGCGCTGGCGCTGTACCGGGTGGAAGACTACCGCAAATCTGGTTTGCCCATGTTGCCGGTGACGCATGGCAATGAATTCACTCGGCTGATGGTGTTGCTCTACACGTTTATCTTGTTGGCAGCATGTTTGCTGCCTTTCATTTACGGCATGAGTTCCTGGCTGTACCTGGGCGCTGCCGTCCTGCTGAACGCAGGTTTCGTCCTGCATGCCTGGTGGCTTTGGCGGGACTACTCGGACTTGCTGGCCCGCAAGACATTTCGTTTTTCTCTGATCCATTTGAGCCTGCTGTTTGCCGCGCTGTTGATTGATCACTACCTGTAACCGCGAGATTTACCGATTGATCCAATTTATGACCGTCTTCATGAACAAACGAAATGCTCTTCAAAAGATAGCTTATTGGGTAATATTGACAAGTGCGACAAGCCTTTTTGTCGCATGTCAACCGAATTCGCCCAGTTTCACGGCGATTGACATCACGGGTGCTGATTACGCCAGGGACTTTGCCCTGACTGACCACAACGGGCAAGCCAGAACGCTGAAGGATTTCCAGGGCAAGGTGGTCATGATGTTCTTTGGCTACACCCAGTGCCCGGACGTGTGCCCCACCTCGATGGTCGAGATGGCAGAGATCAGGAAATTGCTGGGTAAAGACGGTGAGCGTGTGCAGGGCCTGTTTGTCACCTTGGACCCGGAGCGTGACAAGCCCGCGATGCTCAAGGAGTACATGGCCAACTTTGACCCCACGTTTCTGGCACTGTATGCCACAGCTGAAAAAACGGCTGCGCTCGCTAAAGACTACAAGGTGTACTTCAAAAAAGTGGATGGACCGACACCCACCAGCTACACCATGGACCACACGGCAGGCAGCTATGTCTATGACACCAATGGCAAGTTGCG
>CAISLL010000320.1 GCA_903886165.1 uncultured beta proteobacterium
ATGAAAGGTACGCAATGAGTCGGGTGCTTGCAGCCAGTCCAGAAACGCATGGAGCTTTGGCACATGGGCACCGTCGTCTTGTGCGTAGATGTGCCAAACCAACGGTTTGCCAGCCCACAAGGCCCGCACCAACGAGTCTTCACCGCGCACAAAATTCACATCGCAAGCCCACTGCAGGTGGTCAAAGTCAGTTTGCGTGAGCTGGGGGAGATAAAAAAATGAGAGCATACCACGCTTGTTCCATGAGGACTTATGGCTGTTTTTATCAACAATTTCAGCCTGTACTGCCGCAGCCGCGCGGCCTGGCGTCACCAGCAGGCAACTGCGCTGCACGTCATCTGCAAGCTGGTCCAGCAGTACACCCAGGCCCACGGGTTCGTAGCAAAAGAGCGAGATCAGGCGCTCCCCCTGCCAGTCCATTCCCAACGCGGCCAGCCAGGCAGCGCGGTCAAACTGTGCCTGGCGCTGCATCAAATCCGGTTCACGCAACAGGCCGCCGGTATCGGGCGTGAATCCGGGGTAAAAAAAATGTTTGGACAAACCCTCACCTGGCCCGCTCCCAACGGGCGATGGCAAACCGTGGCAGCGTCTTGGAAAGTCTTCAGCGCTCAGGTACTCCACGTTAATCCATGTGGATTTCTGACCTATAGCCCTTATAGATGAAGCGTATGAAGCTATATATTCAGGATCAATGTGGCAGCCAAATGCTTCCACCATCGCGTCACCCGGGGTAATCCCGGTCACGTCAATGGGTGTTCTCCAGGGCCTGACTTCAACCCCCGGCTCGCCCGCGGGTGCCATCCAGCCCAACACCTGCGCCTCATCCACCCACAGTCGCACGGTCTGACCTCGCCGGGCCAGCTGGCAGGCCAGTCGCCAGCAGACACCCAGATCGCCAAAGTTGTCGATGACGCGGCAGAAAATGTCCCACCGCAAGGCGGGGTAAGGCGTTTGGCTGTGCATGGCCAGATTGTCCACAATAGACGCCTATGCCTGAACAAGACCCGACCCCACTGCCGCCAGATGCCACCGATGCGCAGCAACCGCCTGCCCACAACCCGCAGCTGCTGGGCGATGTGGCCAGCCTGCCCGCCCTGCCCGGTGTGTACCGCTATTTCGATGCCCAAGGCAACGTGCTGTACGTGGGCAAGGCCATCAACCTGAAAAAACGGGTGTCGAGCTATTTCCAGAAAAACCATGGCGGCACCCGCATCGGCCACATGGTCAGCAAAATTGCACGCATGGAAACCACGGTCGTGCGCTCCGAGGCAGAGGCCCTGCTGCTTGAAAACAACCTGATCAAGACACTCAACCCCAAATACAACATTCTGTTTCGGGACGACAAGAGTTACCCGTATCTGAAGATCAGTGCGGCGGCACCCTTGCCAGATGAATCAAAAAACAGAGCTACAGACGCTTTACCCACATGGGATAAAAGTCAAAATGATGCGTCAATCAGGCTGAAAAAAGTCAACGGTGACTGGTTTCCCAGGGTGTCCTACTACCGGGGTGCGGTGGAGAAAAAGCACCACTACTTTGGCCCCTACCCCAGCGCCTGGGCAGTCAAAGAAGCGATTTTGCTGATGCAAAAGGTGTTCCGCCTGCGCACCTGTGAAGACTCGGTCTTTGCCAACCGCACCCGGCCTTGCCTGCTGTACCAGATCAAGCGCTGCTCCGCGCCTTGTGTCGGGCACATCACGGCGGCGGCCTATGCGCAAGACCAGGTTGACGCCGAGCGCTTTTTGAATGGCGATGCACGCGAAGTCATGCAAGAGCTTGAGACGCGCATGATGGCACATGCCGACAAACTGGAGTTTGAGCAAGCCGCCGAGTTGCGCAACCAGGTGGGTGCCCTATCGAATGTGCTGCACCAGCAGTCGGTCGACAACGTGTCGGACCGTGACGTGGACATCCTGGCGGTCATGGTCCAAGGCGGCCGCGCCTGTGTCAATCTGGCCATGGTGCGCGGCGGGCGGCACTTGGGCGACCGGCCCTACTTTCCGGTGCATGTGGAAAACGCTGCTGAGTTGGACGACGCCGACGCGGTGGAAACGCCTGGCGCGGTGCGGAGTGTCGAGATGCAGGTGCTGGATGCCTTTGTTGCCCAGCATTACCTGAACGTGCCCGCACCACCGTCGCTGGTGGTGAGTGTGCCGGTCGACAAAGGCCTGCTGCAGGCCCTGACCGAGCAAACCGGTGTCAAGGTCAGTGCGGTGCACAACCCGCGTGA
>CAISLL010000321.1 GCA_903886165.1 uncultured beta proteobacterium
ACTCTCCAGGGCGTGCGCCACCAGTTGCCGCTCGAACACCGCGTAAATCGAGCGCCCGATGCCCACCAGTTCGGCACCACCCGCCAATGTGGGTGCCACCGACAGGGTTTTGAACTGCAGGCGAGCCCGGCTGTTGTACAAAATGATGCGGCCATCCAGGTTGCACACCACCACGCTCTGGGTCAGCTCGGCCATCAGCGCGGCCAGGCGGTTCTTTTCCTGCTGCACACCCTGGTTGGCCTGTGCAATTTGTTCTGCCACGTCTTCGCGCAGGGTGTCGCGCTGGGATGCCAATTGAAAAATCACATCGGCAAGCGCCTTTGTCTCTTTGGTGCCTTCATGGTTCATGGGCGCTGCTTTGGGTGCCGCCAACAGCACCTGGGTTTGCTCCACCAGGCGAGCCGGAGCCGAGGCATAACGCCGAAACAACCAACGCAAGGTGGCACCGATGGCCACCAGGCCAAACACCCAGGTCATGCCGATCAGCACAAACCGGGGAGCCAGTTGCTCGGCCACCAAGGCACGTTGTTCAGGTGCCAGGGTTGACGCAATCAGGCCGATGGTGATGAATAGCCAGACCAGCGTGGCCAGACCGATCACCCCAATGGCGGCAATCAACCGGCGGTCCATCTTCATTGGTTTTGGCCCAACATCTCGGCCACTTTCTGTGCCAGATCGCGGGTGGAAAAAGGCTTGGTCATATAGGCGTCGGCACCCATGGCAGTGCCCTTGGCCACATCGGTGTCACGCCCCTTGGCCGTCAGCATCAAAATCTTGACGCCTTTCAGGGCGTCGTTGGCGCGCACTTCCTGGCACACTTCAAAGCCGGTCTTTTTGGGCATCATCACATCGAGCAACACCAGGTCGGGCATCTCGCGCGCAATCGCGTCCAGCGCCTCCTGGCCGTCACGCGCAATCACCACCGTGTAGCCCTCGCGCTTGAGCAGGTACTCCAGTGAAATGACGATATTTGGTTCGTCGTCGGCCACCAATATTTTGGGGTTCATGTGTGTCTCCTCATTTATTTATTATTGGGCAGGAAAAAGCAGAACGCTGCTCCCTGCCCCGGGCTGGATTCGATCCACAAACGCCCGCCAAAGTGCTCCACGATCTGGCGGCTGATCGGCAAGCCCAAACCCGTACCCTGTGGCCGGTTGGTCGCCTCACCGCCCTGGCGAAATTTTTCAAAGATCAGCGCCTGCTGCTCGACACTCACGCCGGGGCCGTTGTCGGTCACCCGCACGGTCAGGCCGCCATCCTCGCTGCCCAGGCTTACGCCAACCCGACCACCGGGCACCGGCACAAACTTGGCGGCATTTGAGAGCAAATTGAGCATCACCTGCATCAACCGGTCAGGGTCAGCCATCAATATTGGTGGCTGCTGGGGCAAGTTCACGCTGACCTGGGTCTGGCGCTCCCTGAACATCTCGGAGGTGGTGGCCATGGCCTGCTGCACCAGGGCGCACAGGTCGACCTCCTCGGTGTGCCACTCGGCGTGGCCCGATTCGATCTTGGCCATGTCCAGCACCTGATTCACCAGCCGTGACAGGCGCTCGGTCTCACTCACAATGATCTCGATGAACTGCTGGCGTTGGGGCAGGTCCATTTGCGCGTCATCCCGCATCAACTCCGCCAGGGCACGGATCGATGTCAATGGCGTGCGCAGTTCATGCGTCACCGACGACATGAAATCGTCCTTCAGGCGGTCCAGGCTCTTGAGCTGGTCGTTGGCGGCGCGCAGTTCCGCTGTGGCGCGCTCCAGCGAGGCCGAC